>CAMLKV010000136.1 GCA_946480635.1 uncultured Flavobacterium sp. | reverse complement strand
AAACAAAAATACCTTTAAGTCGTAATAAAAAAGAAGATTTAGTAAAAGCACTAGACTCTTAATAATAATCGACATTTATAACAACTTTAATACTTCGGTATTGAGAAATCGCATCAAAACTATTCATTATTTTCTGGATAGTTTTTTTTGTGTTTGCTAAATGATATTCTTGTGGAATCTTAATAAGTATGGTTCGAATATATTCATTGCGAATTTTACTTACTGGTGGCTCTTCAGGACCAAGAACAGGAATATCAAACTGTTGCTTTAACACTTGATACAACCACATCGAACCTTCTTTTAATTTTTCAAAATCCTTATGCTTGAGTGTAAGCTTCACCAATTTATAATAAGGCGGATACTTATATATGTATCGTTCATATATTTGCTCCTTAAACATTCCTAGATAATCGTTATTCGTAACTTGTTGGATTGTATTGTGCAACGGATTATAGGTTTGAATAATCACTTTACCTTTTTTCTCAGAACGTCCTGCCCTACCCGAAACCTGAGTCATCATTTGGTAACTACGCTCAAAAGCTCTAAAATCAGGAAAATACAGCATCGAATCGGCATTAAGAATTCCTACAACCGATACGTTATCAAAATCCAGTCCTTTAGCCAACATTTGAGTACCAACTAAAATATCAATTTCTCTGTTTTTAAAACTATCTATTAACTTTTCAAAAGCATACTTCCCTCGGGTTGTATCTTGATCCATTCTTTTGATGTTTTTGTTTGGAAACAGAGCATTTAATTCCAATTCTATTTGTTCTGTTCCAAATCCTTTTGAAGTAAGATCAATACTCGAACAGGCGTGACATCTTGTTGGTTTAGCCATAGTAAAACCACAATAGTGACATCTCAGTTGATTTTTAAATTTATGATATGTCAAACTTACATCACACTGAGTACATTGCGGAACATGACCACAGGTCATACATTCAATTACTGGCGAATACCCCCTTCGGTTTTGAAACAAAATAATTTGTTCTCCTAATGAAAGTGCTTCAGTTATAGATTCAATAAGCGATTGACTAAAATGACCTGTCATTTTTTTTCGGAAATATGCATCTTTTAAATCAACCAAATGAATTTCGGGCAATATAGAATTCCCAAAACGCTTAGTCAATTCAACTAATCCATATTTCTCTTTTTGTGTATTAAAATAGGTCTCAACACTTGGTGTAGCAGAACCTAACAGCACTTTTGCTTCATGAAAATTTGCCAAAACAATAGCAGTATCCCTAGCATGATATCTTGGCGCCGGATCTACTTGCTTAAAAGTTGCTTCATGCTCTTCATCAACAATAACAAATCCTAAATTTTGAAATGGTAAAAAAAGAGCAGATCTCGCTCCTATCACAATTTGTGCCTTTTCGGAATTATTTAAAACCTGATTCCAAACTTCTACCCTTTCATTGTTACTGTATTTAGAATGAAAAACAGCCACTTTATTCCCAAAGTATTTAGTAAGTCTGGTTACTAATTGAGTGGTTAGCGCTATTTCAGGCAAAAGATATAAAACCTGCTTTCCTTCTTTAATAAATTCTTCTATGAGTTTAACATACACTTCCGTTTTTCCGGAGGCAGTAACACCGTGTAGCAGACAAACATCTTTATCTTCTAATGATTTTTTTATTTCTTGAAATGCCTGATACTGATTCTCACTCAGTACAATTTCATTTTCATCAACCTCATCAAAAGAAACCCTATCGTGCTGGATATAATACTCTTCAAAAATTCCTTTATCTATTAAAGCTTTTATGATCGCTGACGAAGCATCTGAATACTCTGTTAGCTGTTTTACAGAAATGGGTGTTTTTTGAGATGCTTTTAACTGAAAATAACTCAGTAATAATTCTTTTTGCTTTTGGGCATTTTTTAAAATCTGAAGTAAATCTTCTAACTTATCACTTGACTCAAATTCAGAAACTAATCGAATATACCGAACTAACTTTGGCTTATATTCTTCAACCATCTCTTCTTGTAAAGAGATAATATTTTTGGTCAAGAGTTGCTGGATAATCGGAAGTACTTTTTTTTTGTTTACAATAGAAGCTGCTTCGCCAATTTTTATTACAGATTGCTGAGACAGCGCTTCTACCAATAGATACTCATCATCTGAAAGTTCATTTTCATTGATTGAAATATCCTTTTTGGAAGATATTACTGTTTCGCTCTCCAACAACAAAGCTGAAGGCAAAGCACTTTTATATACTTCACCAATAGAACACATATAATATGAAGCTATCCACTGCCAATGTTTTAACTGAGTTTCATTGACAATTGGCTTTTCATCAATTATTTGATGAATTTCTTTGGCTTCATATAAAGTAGGTTCATTGTTATGCAATTGCATTATCAAACCTGTGTAGAATTTTGTTTTACCAAAAGAAACCGCCACTCTCATGCCTGGTTTCAAAAAAAGAAATTCCGCTTCTGAAACTTTATAGGTAAAAGTCTGCGGAAGCGAAAGTGGTAAAATAACTTCTACAAAATAATTCATTATTTAGCTCTAACCCATGTTTGAGAACGACCAATAAGAGAAATTCCCATATAGCCTCTAACTTCTAACTTCTCTTTTCCAACAAGTTTCAACATACATTTATATAAACTTCCAGATTCTGGATCTAGAATTTTACCATCTGAATATTCTTCTCCATCTTTAGAAAGTCCTTTAATAATCACAAGTCCCAAAACAGGTTTGTTTTTGTCGGCTCCAGTACATTTAGTACAAGTGTTATTACGTTTTGCCTCATTAAAGATTTCGATTACCTTACCGTACACTTTTCCGTTAGATTCGTAAATCTCTACAATTGATTTTGCCTGATTGGTTTTATCGTCAATTGTTTTCCATTTTCCTAAAACAGATTGAGAATGCATTTGAGAAATACCAAATAACAAGAATAGTAAGAAAGTTTTTTTCATTATAGATGGGGATTTTTAGTAGGATGTTCTTTCAGTTTTGCAATTGAAGCGTCTAATTCGAAGCCCAAGAGTAAAACCATACAGTTAATCCAAAGATAAAACATAAATATTAATAAGGTACCAATTGAGCCATACAGCTCGTTATATTTTGAAAATTTTACAACCCAAATTCCAAAGAAATACGATGATACAACAATAAGAATAGTGGTGAAAACCGTGCCAATTGTAATTAATCGTTTCTTTTTAGATTGTTTTATTCCGTATTTGAATAAAATTGCTGTAACTAACATAATCATTAAGACGATAAAAATATATCTTCCAAATTCTAAAAGAGAAATTTTATCAGAAACACGATTAGTCAATACATCTTGAATAATGGTTTTTTGAATAAATATCTCAAGGACTATGATTGCAGTTACCGTAATAATTAAAACCATTGTAAGCATCAACGAAATTAATAAGGCTACAAAATATTGCCTGAAATAAGCCCTTTTTACAGTCACGTGGAGAGAAGTTTCAAATCCGCTCATAACAGCATTCACTCCGTTAGTCATTAAAAAGACAGATAAAATAACCCCTGAAGAAAGCAATCCAGAATGACTGTTATGCAAAATATCATTGATAATGTTTTTTATCGCATCAAAAGTTGTTGGAGGCACATTTTCCTGAACAAAAGATAGGAAATCATCCTGAAAACCTTGAATTGGTATATAGGGAATCAAATTCAAAATAAACAAGGCAAATGGAAACAAAGCCATAAAGAAGCTAAAAGCAATTGCTGCCGCTCTATAACTAATACCTCCTTGCAAGACTCCAGATAAATAAAAGTCGATAAGACCAAATAACGAAACACCTTGTAGCCATGGCAACTTTATGTTGTCTAAAATGATAACCAGTTGTTTAATTACAGGTATTTTCTTTAAAAAATGTTCAGTTTCGGTAGTCACTTTGGGCAAAATATTAATTAAAATTAATCAATAGCTTTTAAAGACAAATCCATGTTGTAAATGGAGTGCGTTAACGCTCCCGAAGAAACGTAATTTACGCCACATTCTGCATATTCGCGGACAGTTTTTTCGTTGATTCCTCCAGAAGATTCTGTTAAGCATTTATTACCAATCATTTGGACTGCTTTTTTTGTATCCTCAAAATTAAAGTTATCTAATAGTATTCTGTAAACCCCTTCATTTTGCAAAATTTCGGCAACTTCATCAAGATTTCTAGCTTCAACAATAATTTTTAAATCCAGATTTTTCTCTTTCAGATAATTATTTGTTTTCTCAATGGCTTTTGTGATTCCACCCGCAAAATCGTTATGATTATCTTTAAGCATAATCATATCATACAATGCAAATCGATGATTTTCACCACCAGCAATTTTCACTGCCCATTTTTCAAGCGCTCTAATGCCCGGAGTTGTTTTACGAGTATCTAAAATTTTAGTATTAGTTCCCTGTAGTATATCAACAAAGACTTTAGTTTTTGTAGCAATTGCACTCATTCTTTGCATTGCATTCAATACTAAACGTTCAGCTTTCAGGATTGATTGTGAACTACCTGAGACATGAAAAACAACATCACCATACTTTACATTGGCACCATCTTTAATAAATTCTTCAATAACAAGTTCAGAATCTACATATTTAAAAACCATTTTTGCAAATTCGACACCTGCTATAACTCCTTCATCTTTAACCAATAACTTCGCTTTCCCTCTTGCACTTGATGGTATACAAGCTAAAGAGCTATGATCGCCATCACCAACATCTTCACGAATTGCATTGGCGATAATTATTTGTAGCTCCTTTTGAAATTGTTCTTCTGAAATCATATTAAAATGTAATTATAGGCTAAAATACTATATATTTTGAAATATTAAATCTTTTAAAAATCTAAATAGAATTTCAAAGTAATAAGAAAAGTCTGCAATTTTACTATCTGAATAAATTTATTATCTGTAACCTATTAATCTTGAATTGATAAAGATTAAAAAAGTAATCTTATTCGATTTGAAAAAGACATAAACTTAATATCTACTGTAAAACAATTGATTGGTTCATGTATATAAGTACAAAGAATATCTAACAAATTAAAACTCCTTTTTATGGCTCATAATTTTATTATTATTTTAGCAGATAAATATTACTCACAAATCATAAACATACAACCAAATCAGGCAGATATGTATTATTTTATCATACATATAAACCAGTTAGCAGTAAACTTAGACGAACTCGTAAATGAATAAACAAAACTGAAATGGGAAAATTTGATTTAAAAAACTGCCGAAAAGTTTTAGTTTTTTATTTACTTTTAAAGAAATCAAGAAAATTGAAAGTCTTGATTTGAGTATGTAGAATTAAAAACACAATGTCCCAAAACAATTTGACTGTTACAGAAAAAATTGGGCAAAATAATTACAAAAACTAAGCTAAGAACTCTCCATTTTAAATCGGATATGCTGGAATTTGAAAAATTCGAAACAGAAAGACTAATCTTAAAAAAACTTACTCCTGAAGTATTTACCAATTTATTTGAAAATTATTCAGACACTGAGATTAAAAAAGAATTAGGTTTAGCAAATGATAATGAACTAATCATTGAAAGAGAAAAATCTCTAGGCGGATATAAAACATATGATAGAACAATTTTATCTTTTTTATTGATACTAAAAGAAAGTAATGAAGTCATTGGAAGATGTGGTTATCATAATTGGTATCATAATCACCGAAAAGCAGAAATAGGATATGCCTTAAATAATGAAGAACATAAAAGAAAAGGGTATATGACTGAAGCCGTAAGATTGGCTCTTGATTATGGATTTAACTCTATGAAATTAAATAGAATTGAAGCATGTATTGGTCCTCAAAATATTGCTTCAAAAAGCTTAATAAAAAAGTATGGCTTTTCAAAAGAAGGATATTTAAGACAACATTACATTAGAGATGAAGAAATTCAAGACTCTTTAATTTATTCTTTATTGAAAGAAGAATATGAAACTATAAAAAATAATTTTTAAAACTAATATTAGCTACACAAGCAATAAAGTAATACTCTCATAAAAACATACATTAACATGGAAGAATCAACAAACAATTCATCAAAAGATATAACGCCAAAAGTAACAGGTGTTGGTGGGGTTTTCTTTTTTTTCAGACAACCCAAAGGAAACAAGAGAATGGTATGCAAAAAATTTAGGTCTAGAAGTCAATGATTGGGGATCTACATTTAAATCAAGAAACATTAACAATCCTGACGAGATAAATCAGCTGCAATGGACTCCTTTTAAAAATGGTAGCGACTATTTTGCACCATCAAAAAAAGAATTCATGGTGAATTATACTGTTCAAAATATTGAAGGACTAGTTAAAAGTCTTAAAGATAAAGGTGTTACAATAC
>CAMLKV010000135.1 GCA_946480635.1 uncultured Flavobacterium sp. | reverse complement strand
CAGCGTTCAATCGACTATTTTCTTAAAATTAAAAGGAATGAAAATTGGTTTTGGTTCTATTGGAAAAGGATATGCAGCTGACAAAGCTAGAGAATTGATGGAATCAAAAGGAGTGAAGGCTGGAATTATAAATGCTTCAGGTGATTTAACCACATGGGGAAAACAGCACAATGGTAAATACTGGACTGTTGGAATTACCAACCCGTTTAAAAATGATGATTATACAGAAGTGTTCAAACTTAAACGATTTGCAGTGACTACTTCAGGGAATTATGAAAAATTTGTTGAGTTTGATGGTAAACGTTATTCGCATATTATAAATCCAAAAACAGGAATGCCTTCCACTGGAATTTGTAGCGCATCAGTGTTTGGTCCAAGTGCAGAAATAGCAAATGGATTTAGTACTTCAATAATAGTTTTAGGAGTTGAAGAAGGGTTAAAGTTATTGGCAAAATTTCCTGAATATTCATGCGTATTGATTACTGACAAAGGAAAAATTATCAAGTCAAAAAACTTCAAAAAGAAGAAATTTGTAAAGTAATCGAGATTATAAAGCTGTATGAAAAGTGAAAAACGAACATACAGTTTGTCACTTCGACGTAAGGAGAAGTCACATTAGCTACTTTATGAGATTTCTCCTTACGTCGAAATGACAAGATTGCGACCTTTAAGGAAAGCCTCTTTTTTTATTCTGCTGTTGTGGGATCAATAATCGTGGCAACCCTACTAATAGAATTGGCAGGGAAACCTCCTTTTTGAGCATGTTCACGCACCATATCTTCATTAGGAGCATTATACACACAATAAATCTTGTTACCAGTTACATAACTGTGAACCCATTGAATTTTAGGTCCCATTGCATCTAAAACTCCACAAGAAGTCTGTGAGATTGCTTTTAACTGTTCACTTGTTAAATCACCAGCTCCTGGGATTTCTCTTTCAATAACATATTTAGGCATGATAAAAAACTTTAGTTTCCTACTCGTATGGCTTTTCGGATTTGCCCCGTTTTTTTACATGGTTTCTGGATTCCATAAAATAAAAAAATTTCAGGAAATAAGTATTTGAAAATCAAGATGTAAAATTACAAAAACCTTACGAGATAACTGTCTTATTTATCCAATCTTTACACTTGTCATACTTAACGAACCGGCCAGTAAATGATTATTGAAGAGTGATAATTCTTCGTTTTTTTTCTGTAGGCCTAAAATGTACATCAATGGCAAATAATGATCTGGTGTTGGAATGGCTAATTGTAATGCTTTGCTTTGTTTTTCATAATTGATAAGCGGTTTGTAATCACCATTTAATAAATGTTTATTCACCATTTCAAAGGCTTCATGTGCCCAATCATAGCCATAATCTACTTTATTGATATTGTGAAAATCAACCAAGCGGAGATTGTGTACAATATTTCCGCTTCCTATAATTAAGATGCCTCGTTCACGCAATGTTTGTAATTTTTGTGCCAATTCATAATGATATTCAGCAGGTTTTGTATAATCTATACTTAACTGAATTACTGGAATATCTGCATTAGGGTATAAATGTTTTATTACACTCCATGCACCATGATCCAACCCCCAACTATGGTCTAAATCAACAGGAGTAGGCGTAAGTAAATTTTGAGTTACTTCAGCCAGTTCCGGACTTCCGGGAGCATTGTATTGTACTTCATATAAAGCTTTCGGAAAACCGCCAAAATCATGAATGGTTGGAGGGAAATTCATTGCAGTAACTTTTGTTCCTTTGGTATACCAATGTGCCGAAACACACAAGATTGCGTTTGGTTTTTGGATTGTTTTTGCAATATTTCTAAAACCTTGAACAAATTGATTTTCTTCAATAGCATTCATAGGACTTCCGTGTCCAAGGAATAAAATAGGCATTTTATCTGTAAGTGGAAATTGACTTGCAATTGTTTCCAAATGATTTAGACTCATAAGCTAGATAAAGGAAAAGTTTTATATAAAGTTACCATTCCGGTTACTAAAATTAAGAATAAAACCGTAGTTTGGAATTGCTTTTCAGTTAATAAATTCACAATTTTTTTTCCAATAAAAGTACCTGTAAAACTTACAATTAGTAAAAGGGGAATCAAGTAAATATCATCTTTATGTACAAAACCATTCAGTGAATAAATCACACTTCGGCTGGCGTCAATTCCTAGATCTATTAATGCAGATGTGGCAATAAATACATTTGTTTTTAATCCGTAAGAAGCTAAAACTACACCTCGTATTGCTCCACCAGTTCCTAAAAGCCCAGCAATAAATCCTGAAATACTTCCACCCAAAACAGCATTAAGAGTAGTGGGGGCTAATCTTTTATTTCTAAAGATTAGTAGCAAAATGCTCAAAATAATCAGAAAGATGGCTAGAAGAAATTCTAATAATTTTGAAGAAACATATTTACTTAAAAAGGCTCCAAGAATTACAAAGAGAACAGATGTAATTCCCATGTTGATGACTAGTTTTTTATCAAAACCTTCTCTAAAGAAATATATTTTAGAAACATTACTAGATAGATGATAAATCGCAGTAACGCCTAAAACCGAATGAAAATCTAAAAAGTATCCTGCAATAGGTACAAAAAGCATAGAAGATCCAAAACCACCAACGGTACCCACAATTTCTGAAATCAAGGCAAGGAGAATGAAATAAATCAAAAGTTCAGTTGTCATATTATGGCGTCGATTTACTATAAAAATAATGAATAAACTGACAATTATCACTTTATTTTATAAGTTATTCCGTAATTTTATGTCAGAATGTGAATTTCTCTTTCATGAAAAAAATACTCTTAGCTTCAATTTTACTATTATTTTCTTGTTCTCAAAAAGAAACCGATGAAATCCAATCAAAAAATGGAACTGTAACCGAAAGTGTATATGCTTCGGGAGTAATAAAAGCCGATAATCAGTATACTGTTTTTCCCACGGTGAGTGGTGTTTTGCAAAAAATTAATGTTAGTGTTGGTCAAACCATCACTAAAGGACAATCATTATTTCAAATAGAAAGTGAAAAAGCGCAATTGGCTACTGAAAATGCCCGATTGGCATATCAAATGAGTCAGGAAAGCGGACGTTTCATTCAAGATAAAATTGCTGAAGCCGAATTACGCGTACAAAGTGCCAAAGATAAATTAGCTCTTGATGAATCGGTGTATAAACGAAGTAAAAACGTAAAAGAATACAACGCAATCTCTGAGGTTGATTTTGAAAAAGTGGAATTGGCTTACAAGAATTCAAAATTGGCATATGCTACTGCTTTAAAGCAATTATCACAGTTGAAGACTCAGCTTAATAATGAACAAAGCCGAAGTAACATCAATCTAAAAATGAATCAAAAATCACAAAGCGACTTTACAGTAAAAAGTGCTTTTTCGGGCGAACTGTTTGACGTTTTAGTGAAAGAAGGAACATTGATTTCTCCACAAACACCATTGGCCATCATTGGTAAAAAAGACAATTATTTATTAGAACTTGATGTGGATGAAAATGATATGGTTCGTGTTACTGTTGGCCAAATAATATTGATAACGATGGATAGCTATAAAGGACAGGTTTTTGAAGCTAGTGTAGACAAAATTTATCCCATAATGGATGTTCGTTCACGAACCTTTAAAATCGAAGCGCATTTCGTAAAAACACCGGCTAAATTATATCCAAATTTGACTGCAGAAGCTAATATCATTATCAATGTCAGAAAAAATGTATTGACCATTCCGCGTAATTATTTGGTGGATGATGAATATGTTTTGGTTAATGAAGATGAAAAACGAAAAATCAAAGTTGGTTTAAGCGATTATCAAAACGTAGAAGTCCTTGAAGGTTTAAAAGCAAATGAAACCATTTATTTACCTAAATAATGAACTTTAAACTGATTTTTTCCATTGCCTTGCATCTAATGCGTTCCCGATTGAAACAAACGGTAATTGCTGGAGTAGGAGTGACTTTTGGAATTGCCATGTTCATCACTTTGGTAAGTTTTATGTACGGTATGAACGATTTACTTGACGGATTAATTATAAACCGTACACCACATGTACGATTGTATAACGAAATTAAACCTTCAGAATATCAACCGGTTAATTTGGCAAAAGAGCATAAGAATGACGTGAATTTCATCAATTCTATTAAACCAAAAGACAGAGGGAAATCGATTTATAATGCTAAAGCAATTATTCAAAGTCTAAAACAAGATGATCGAGTGTTTGATGTAGCGCCTAAGATTACCACGCCAGTTTTTTTTAATTCAGGAACAATAGAAATTTCGGGTGTTGCTAATGGTATCGATGTTTTGATTGAAGAAAAATTATTCAAACTTAATGATTACATGGTTGAGGGTAAAATTGAGGATCTCCGTCAAAACAATAGTATTGTAATTGGGAAAGGTTTATCAGACAAAATGCTTTTGAAAGTTGGAGATATCATTAAGATAACTACACCAAAAGGTAATTTGGCTTCCATGAAAATTGTTGGAATTATACAAATTGGTATTGCAGAGATTGATGATGTTACAAGTTATACTTCATTGACAATGGCGCAAAAACTTTTGGGAGTGCCAAAAAATTATATTACCGATATTCAGATTAAAATTCACGATTTAAATTTGGCTCCAGCTTTAGCTAAAGAATATAAAAACAAATACAATGTAGATACGATTGATTTTCAAACCACCAATTCGCAATTCGAAACAGGAACCACAATTAGAAGTATTATCTCATATGCGGTTGGTATTGTTTTATTGATTGTGGCAGGTTTTGGGATTTACAATATACTTAATATGATGATTTTTGAAAAAATGGATAGTATTGCTATACTCAAGGCAACTGGTTTTTCAGGGAGTGATGTGAAATGGATCTTTATGATATTGTCGATGGTGATTGGTATTTGTGGCGGTATTTTAGGGCTTGTTTTCGGATTTATATTTTCTAATATTATTGATGTGATTCCGTTCAACACTGCTGCGCTACCTACAGTAAAAACATTTCCAGTAAATTACAATCCGTTGTTTTATATCATAGGAATTACTTTTGCGATAATTACCACTTTTATTGCAGGTTTGTTTCCAGCCTTGAAAGCCAGTAAAGTTGATCCAGTAGAAATTATTAGAGGAAAGTAATGAGCAATATAGTTTTAGAAACCCAAAAGCTGACTAAGTATTTTGATGACCCTGTGCGTATGCAGGTGCTTAAAGAAATTGACTTGCAGATAGAACATGGCGAATTTGTTTCTATTGTTGGGAAATCGGGTTGTGGTAAATCGACGCTCTTGTATTTACTTTCTACTATGGATACCGATTATGAAGGACAAATTTTTCTCGACGAACAATTAATAACTGGTAAAACCGATAAAGAATTAGCCCAAATACGTAATGAAAGTATCGGTTTTGTATTTCAGTTTCATTACTTGCTCAATGAGTTCAATGTGTTACGTAATGTGATGCTTCCTGGACTTAAATTGGGAAAATTATCTGAAGAAGAGATTGAACAAAATGCAATGGATTATCTTAGAACACTCGATATGTACGAACATGCCTTAAAAATGCCCAATCAGTTAAGTGGCGGACAAAAGCAACGTGTGGCCATTGCTAGAGCTCTTATAAACAAGCCTTTGATTATTATGGGAGATGAACCCACAGGGAATTTAGATAAACGTAATAGTGATATTGTATTTGATACTTTTAATCAGTTAACCAAAGAATACAATCAAACATTATTGATAGTTACTCACGATCCTGATTTTGCCAATCGCACCCATCGTATCGTTACTATGGAAGACGGAAGAATTTTAAGCTAAATTGTATTTTAATTAGTCAATTAAGCAAGGTTCTGTTTTTACTTTTAAATGATTTTCTCCCATAAATTTTCCCCATTCGGCCATAACAGTTAATAAAGGAATTAGTGTTTTGCCAAGATCAGTTAATTCATATTCTACCTTAAGCGGAGGTTTGCTCGTATACACTGTTCTTGAAATCAATCCATCATTTTCCAGTTCTTTTAACTGAATACTCTTTTTTGTAAAAAGATGAATTAAGATTACTGCTTTCCATTTGCCTCCTATGTATTTCATGGCAAGACTTGTACTGCACGGATATTTTTTATCGTCTATTTTATACATATTTTTAACTATACAATTTGACCGTTATTGCAAATGTAATAAACTATAAATAGTTTTGCAACTATAAAAAGTATAGTTTAATTTAAAATAAAGAAATATGGATTTTTTAGAATTAGCTCAAAAGCGTTATACCACAAAAAAATACAATGCCAATGAAAAATTATCAGAGGAGATTATAGCTAAGTTGAAAAACATTTTGCAACTATCTCCATCGTCTATTAACAG
>CAMLKV010000134.1 GCA_946480635.1 uncultured Flavobacterium sp. | reverse complement strand
ATATAAAAAACTATATTTCTGTGTTTGTAAATTTGGTGCAAAGGTACATTTTTTATTAATATCCAAAACGTTTAAAATACTTTTTTTAAAAAACTGTTTTTATGACTGATTTTTAAACGAAATTTAATCGTCTTTATATATGCCTTTAAACACCTTTGTTAACAACTTTACATGTAAAAAAAATTAAAAACTATAGATTTAATAGTGTTTTATACCGATGAATTTGTGTTTTTTGTCGATATATTTGATTTCAAATTGTTAATAACTTATTTTTGTTTACATTCGTTGTAAAGTTTCTTTTACAAACCCCAAAAACTATGAAAAGAACATTACTTATTTATTACTTCCTTTTAATATCCTCTACCTTTTTTGCTCAATGTTGGCAATCGGTTTCTGCAGGTGTTGCCCACTCAGCAGGAATAAGGACTGGCGGAACGCTTTGGACGTGGGGAAGAAACAATCTTAGTCAAATTGGAGATGGTAGTGCTGTAGCTATGAGAACAACTCCAACTCAAATCGGAACAGACACAAATTGGCAAACTATATCTTGTGGTGGGTCTCATACATTAGCCCTAAAAACAAATGGAACACTTTGGGCTTGGGGATTTAATTCGTCAGGTCAATTGGGAAATGGAAATAATACTAATTCAAATATTCCTGTTCAGGTTGGAACTGATACTGACTGGGCAGTTATATCGGCTGGTGATGAATTTTCTTTAGCCCTAAAAACAAATGGATCTCTTTGGGCGTGGGGTCGAAATGACAACAATCAGTTAGGAGACGGAACCACTGTTTCTAAAAATTCTCCAATTCAAATTGGGAATCAAACCAATTGGGAATCAATTTCTGCTGGTGCAAACCACTCTTTGGCTATAAAAACAAATGGCAACTTATATGGTTGGGGTGTAAACAGCTTGGGACAACTAGGAAACGGAACAACAGTTAATGAAAGTGTTCCAGTAAAAATTGGAAACGATAATGATTGGAATAAGGTTGCTGCTGGTACTATTCATAGTGTTGCATTTAAAGATGATTTTTCGTTTTGGGTTTGGGGAGGTAATAATGAAGGACAATTAGGTGTGGGAACAAGTGGAACTGGCACTAATCTTACCAGTCCTTTTAACATTATTTCTCTTAATGGATGTAATACTATAAGTAAAGGAAGTCAAAATACACTTCTCAAAAAATCAGACGGTACGGTTTGGATTTGGGGAGCAAATGCTGTTGGTCAATTAGGTAATGGCACTACAAGTATGAGCTTCACAACAAGTCCAATACAAGTAGGCAGTGCAAACGATTGGCAAACAATTTCTATGCGCGGAACACATGTTCTTGCCCTTAAAAATGACGGATCATTATATGCATGGGGAAACAATTTTTATGGTCAAGTAGGTGATGGTTCATCTGGAAATTTTAGGACTAGCCCAACCTCTACAACTTGCCCAACGCTTAGCATTGATGAAAATGTGTTGGCTGAAAATATTTCAGTTTATCCCAATCCTTCAAATAGAATTATTAATATAAAAAATCCAAAAAATATTTCATTTGATGAAATCAAAATCTATAATTTGTATGGAAAAGTTGTTTTGGATACAGATACTACCAAAAATATTTCTGAGATTAATGTTGAAAATCTTTCGAATGGTTTCTATTTAATTCAATTTACTGTTGAAGGAAAACAATTTCAAAAGAAATTTATAAAGAACTAATACTTTATTAAAAAGCAGTTTTATTAAGTCTTCGGCCAATAACTATTGTTTCAAACAATAAATAAAGGATAAAAAGGATAAAGTAATTCCATTTTTCAAAAATTATATTTTGGCTTAAAATATAGATTTTACCTATTATTCCAACTGCTATAGTCTTGATAGTGGTTATTAACATAAAACTCATTCCCACGACTTCTTTGTTTTTGATGAAAATTGCATCAATTATACCAAAAAGTAGTAAAGACATACCTCCAAAGAAAAAAAGAATAAAAGACAATGATAATAAGGTCAAATCTGGAAAATCAAAAAGCCTTTTAAAAAGTAGATAAAGACCAAAAAGAAACAAACTAAAAACAATTGGTAATATTAGAAAAGATGTGTTAAGTTTTAATTTCATTTTATTTGTTTCCTATTTCATTCACTTGACGATATACATTGTATAAGGCAATAAAAACTCCAACTAAAGTAAGTATTTTATAGTAGTATACTTTTTCACTTGGATGATTTTCATCTAACCATAATCCAACCCAATAAAAAGCATAAATTATTACGCACATTTGGATAGGAATGTTTATAAATGCTAACCACTTATTATATCCTTTAGGTGGTTTGTTGTTCTCCATGTGGGGGAAGTATATTTTTGGTTGATGTTTTCATTACGCACGAAGCGCTAAAGTCAGCACCTGGTTCAACGGAAAGTTTTCCACAAGTAACTTCACCATGAATACTTGCTTTAGATTTTACATTTAAAATTTCTTGAACTGTTACTTTACCTTCTACTCTACCTTCAACATCTACATTTTTGCAAGTAATATCTCCTGTAACGCTTCCAGCCGGCCCTACTACTAATTTTCCCTTTGATATGAAATTTCCAATTAAATGCCCATCCAATCTAAAATCGGCTTGAGAGTCGATATCTCCTTTTATAGTAGTTCCTTCAACAATTCGGTTTGTTTTACCTAAAAAGTCTGTATATGATTTTGTGCTTTTTTCAAACATATGCTACATCTTTAATTCTAAAAACTGATTGTAGTTTTTGTGAATTTGGATAACCAAGTAATTGTCACTTGATATTACTTGTGCCGGATTCAATACTTTATATTTTTTATCTTCTTTAAGTAATGTGATTAAATATCTTGCAAAATCTCTTGAAGAAATTCCATGCACAACAACAAAACTTGTTGTTTCGTCATACACATCATAAGACACTTTAAATTTGTCATACTGCTTTTCAGCAAAATACTTTTCTAATTTTTCAGTTAGCTTAACAGTCTCAGTATCATCTTTTTTTCCAACTTTATAAAGTAATTTCCAATTTGTTGAAACTGTGTCTTGAGTTAATATTCGTTGCTCCATTCTTGGAATACTAACTTTTAAAATGTCTTCGGCTTGTTTTGCTTCATCAGAATCTGGATAAGTAACCGCAACATAACTCACGGCTTTTTTATATTCACTTAGTCCTTTAAGCTTTCCAAGAACACTTGCTTTAAGTAATTCAAATTTTGGAATTAAATCGTCTCCTGCAAATTGCTGAACCGATTTGTCAATGGTTTGAAGCGCTTCAACATATTCTTGCTTTGTGAATTTCTCATACGTTTTCTTATAAACACTTTCAGGACTTTCATTTGATAAATCTTCAGCTGGTATATTCCCGTTTAAGATTTGAGCATACCTTGTATTTGGATACTGTGAGATTATTTGGTTTTTAATTTCTTCTGCTCTGGTCTTATCTGAAAGTTCATAAATTTTGTAAAGATTATAAAGTGACGGCAAAATTAAACGCTCTTCTGGTTGACTCTTTAAAACGGTTTCAAATTTTGAAGCAGCTAATTTTTGCTCAGAGAATTTTTCTTTATAGATTACTCCTAACTGGTAATTAGCAAAATTTCTTTCTTTTGCCAAACTGTCCAAAACAACTTGTGAAGTTGGTAGTTGACTGATGTAAAAATTAGTTGAGTATTTCTCTTCAACAACTTCTGGTTTTGTTTCTTCCGGTTTTGTTTCTTGATTGTCTTCAACAACAACATTCTCCTTTTGTTGTAACCATCTCCAATTCTCTACTAATACTCTTTTTCCCCATCTTTTTTGAAACTCAACTTTTCCATAAGCGACAGTTGTTGGAGTGTAAAAGTAAAATGCACCGTCTTGTTGTCCTTTTGGCAACTGCATCATGTCTGCCTTTCCTGGAGGTAAAAGTGTTTCGTTCATCCCCGGAGGACTCATTATTGGCTTCCCAATATCTTGAATTCCTTGTTGATTTGCTAATTCCTTTTGTTTTGCCTCTAAAGCTTTTTTAGTCGAATCTTTTGCTTTCAAATTGGCTATATGCTTTTCAAAATAAGCAACACGTTCAATACTGGACATTGAAGTTAGTTGAAGAATACTGTCATTGTGAGACACTATACCTTCATACTTAATTACATCAACTAAATTTTCTTTCTTTTTAGCAATTACATAATATTCTCTATTCTTTTTAACCAACTTGGTTAAGGTACTATCATAATACTTTCCAGCGGTAATATACTTAGCCTTATCAAAATAAATAGTTGCTAAATTTCTATATGTTGACGCTTGTAAGTAGGAATCGTTTGATCCTTTCTTAAGTGATTTATTATAATATTTTATTGCGTTTTGCTTATTACCCAACTTATCATAAAAGAGGGCCATTTCGAAATTCAAAACATCTAAGTGTTGTCTATTTTCTCTGTCTTTAAGTAATTTTTTATACTTTTCTACAAAGGCTAAAGTATCTTTTGTAGGGTCCGAAAGCAATGCTTGTTTGGCGTGTGCACGAATCACATACTGACGAGGAGACTTACGTTTCATATCAATTACCTCTTGGAATTCATTATAAGCACTGTCTTTATAATCTAGAGATTGATACAATTGTCCTAAAATAAAATGATAACGTGCTCTTTCTTCTTTCAGTTTTGTCGAAGTAATTGCTTTTTTTAATGGTGCAATTGCGCTATCTTTATATTCAAGATTAATAAATGCTTGTGCTAAAATTGCATTGGCATCAGCAAAAACCTGTTGTTTTAGATTGCTTTTATTTATAAGTCTTTTTAAATTTTTTACCGCCAAGGCATCATTTTCAAGACGAATATTCGTTTTTTCTCGCCAAACTTTGGCTTCATTTATTTTGTCTGAATTAGTATGTTTATATAAGATATAATTAAATGCTTCTAATGCTGGAATAAAACGTTGATCATAATATCTTGCTTTACCCAACATAAGATGAGCTTCATCCATTTGATAGTTTTTCTCTTTACCTTCAATATTCATTGAGTGCTTTTGAATAGCTTTTGTAGCTTTTGTCTCAGCACGTTCAAAGTTTTTATTTTTTTCCTTTTGTCCAGGTAGAAGGGCTTCTTCAGGAATTTGCATACGTTCTACAGGAAGTATTTCCCAAAAATTGTCATGATACTCCCCTTTTACTTCATTAATTCCTGCATCAAGAGCCAAGCTCCCATTGTACATTGTATTATCTCTTGCATTCAAGGCATGCCAATTTCTGCTAACAAAACTATTTTTTTTTGTAGAGCAAGCTATTGCAGTAACTAAAAAGAAGACTAGTGATATGCTTTTTAATTGATTGTTTTTCAACATATAAAAGTTTTAAATATAACTTCTAAATACTATTTTTAGTATTATAACTTGTAAAAGTACGTTTCTTTTTACAATTCAGAAAAAAATAACATTTTTTAATTTTATAAGAATTTAAGAATATGTCGGCCTTGTTTGTTAATTTTGCTAAAAAGAAAAAACATGTCATCATTTTACAAACTCACTATAAAAGAAATTAAAAGAGAAACTCCTCAAAGTATCTCAGTTGTATTTAATGTTCCTATCGAATTTAAAGATTTTTATCAATTCACAGCTGGACAATACGTTAATTTAAAGTTGACTTTAGATGGTAAAGAAATAAGAAGAGCTTATTCTATTTGTTCTTCGCCAAACAGTGGTGAATTAAGAATCGCAATTAAAGCGGTTAAAAACGGTTATTTTTCGAAGTTTGCTAACAACGAATTAAAAGAAGGAAGCGTTTTAGAAGTAGGTACTCCTGAAGGAAAGTTTATTCATGAACCTCATCACGATAAACAAAGAAATTATATGGCTTTTGCAGCAGGAAGTGGCATAACTCCAATAATGTCAATACTTCAAACTGTTTTGTCACAAGAACCAAATAGTACTTTCGTATTAGTTTATGGTAATAAATCTCCTGAAGAAACTATTTTTTATAACCAATTAACAGAGCTACAAAGCAAATATCTAGGTAGGTTTTTTATTCATTTTGTTTTCAGCCAATCTAATCATTCTGAATACTTTGGTAGAGTTGACAAATCTGTGGTGAACAATGTCTTAAACACAAAGCATATTGGTAAAGAATTCTCTAAGTACTATTTGTGTGGCCCAGAAGACATGATTAATACGGTTAGCGGAATTTTGAAAGAGAAAAATGTCGCTGAAAAAGATATAAAATTTGAATTATTCTCAGCTTCTACTCAAGAAAATGCTGTCGATACTAGTAAAAATGAGCATACTAAAATTACTGTTTTAGTTGATGGTGATGAAGAAAGAAAAGAGACGAACTGTGTTTGAGAAAGGACAAGGGAAAGAAGAAGTTGAGAAAGAAAAAGGAA
>CAMLKV010000133.1 GCA_946480635.1 uncultured Flavobacterium sp. | reverse complement strand
AAAGATAGCAATTATAATTGAAGGTGTAAATTGATTTTGTACATAAGGGATTTTAGCTATAAGGATAAACGGCAGAGTAATATATCCAATTAATCTAACCCATTTTGATTGTAAATCTTGATGTTCAAATTTATTTGAAAAAAGCCAAAAAATTAATTGAATAGATACAAACATTGAGGCTACAATTAAACCGAAATCTAATAATGAAGTAGTCTCTCTGAATAAAGCGAATTGTAAGTACAATAATCCCGAAACTATAATAGCAGGTATTTTTGACAAATTAATTAAAGACGAAAACTCTCTAACTGTTTGCAATAAAAAAATTCCAAAAAGAGCCAAAAAAGTCTCTCTGGAAAAAAGCGTTGCAGATACCAGAATAAAAATATAAACTAATCCTGATAATGAACGTGTAACATTTTCATTCATCCTATAAATCCTCTAGCAACAACAAATATAGGTTTTTTGGAGAACTTCCGTAGTGCAAAAAATCTTCTTCTTTAACCTTTTCAAAGTATTTGATACTTGTTATGTTTGTTGGGTAATCTGTGGTGTATCTTTTTTTAATCTCTCTCAAGCCGTCACTTTTGCTTAAAATTATTTGGCTAGTAGTAGCCAACAATACAATATTATCCGGCAATTGATTTGGTTTGTTTTGTTTAATTTGATTGGATGAAAAAAGTATAGATCCATCTTCTGCAATTAAATTTTCGCAACTAGCAAAGAAGAATTTTGGGTTAGTAACATTTTGAAAATTGATATTATTTTCCTCCAACATCTTGAATAATCTTGGCTCTAAACACATTGCTTCAGATTCAAACCAATCATTTTCTTCTAATATATTTTCAAATTGTTCATTAAGCTCAGCAACATTTTCACAATATAAAAACTTACCTCCGTTTTTCTTGAAATTATGCGTGAACTGCTCATCTACTGGTAATTGTGAATGCAAATCTTGAAACGGATTATAATCACTTTCTCCAGCATCGTTTGAAGCATCATTTCCTGAACCAAATATTTTTTTAAATATACTCATATACCGAAAAATCTAGGGGTATTAATTGCTATACATACCAAAGATAAAAAAATCTTAACCTTTTTCTTGGAAATAGGTTAAGATTTTAAAGCATTTTATTAACTAAGTTTTAAACAATTTCTTCGTGTGAAATCTTATCAAAAGGTCGCTTTCCAAAAATTAATTCTAAGTCATCTTTAAAGATAACTTCTTTATCAATTAAAATATCTGCTAACTGATTAAGCTTGTCTTTATTATCCTGAAGGATTTTAATAGCTCTTTGATATTGTGCTTCAATAATTACTGAAATTTCCTGGTCAATTGTACGAGCTGTCTCTTCAGAATAAGGCTTAGAAAAATTATAATCTGTCTGCCCAGATGAATCATAATAAGTGATATTACCTAACTTATCATTCAATCCATAAACCGTAACCATAGCTCTTGCCTGTTTTGTTACTTTTTCGAGATCACTTAAAGCTCCTGTCGAAATTTTATCAAAAATTACTTTCTCAGCTGCACGACCTCCCATAGTAGCACACATTTCATCAAGCATTTGATCTGGACGAACGATTTGTCTTTCTTCTGGTAAATACCAAGCAGCACCTAAACTTTGTCCACGAGGAACAATTGTAACTTTTACTAACGGAGCAGCATGCTCTAACATCCAACTTACCGTTGCATGTCCTGCTTCGTGAATAGCAATTGCTTTTTTCTCTTCTGGAGTTATAATTTTATTTTTCTTTTCAAGACCTCCTACAATTCTATCAACAGCATCTAAGAAATCTTGTTTATCAACAGCAGTTTTATTGTTACGAGCCGCAATTAAAGCTGCTTCGTTACAAACATTAGCAATATCTGCTCCTGAGAATCCTGGTGTTTGTTTAGCTAAAAAGTCAGTATCTAAATTTTCAACTTTTTTGAGCGGTGCCAAATGCACTTCAAAAATTTCTTTACGCTCTCTAATATCTGGTAAATCAACATAAATTTGGCGATCAAAACGACCGGCACGCATTAAAGCTTTATCTAGAACATCAGCTCTATTTGTTGCAGCCAATACAATCACACTTGTATCAGTACCAAAACCATCCATTTCTGTCAACAATTGATTTAATGTATTTTCGCGCTCATCATTAGATCCTGAGAAATTATTTTTCCCTCTAGCACGTCCTACAGCATCAATTTCATCGATAAAAATAATTGCTGGCGATTTCTCTTTGGCTTGTTTAAATAAGTCACGTACTCTAGAAGCACCAACTCCAACAAACATTTCCACAAAGTCAGAACCTGACAATGAAAAGAAAGGCACTTTAGCTTCTCCAGCAACTGCTTTAGCTAATAATGTCTTACCAGTTCCCGGAGGCCCTACAAGTAGTGCTCCTTTAGGAATTTTACCTCCTAAATCTGTATATTTTTGTGGATTCTTTAAAAATTCTACAATCTCTTGAATTTCTTCTTTAGCCCCTTCAAGACCAGCAACATCTTTAAATGTTGTTTTTACATCTGTCTTTTCGTCAAACAGCTTAGCTTTCGATTTTCCAATACTGAAAATCTGTCCTCCGCCACCTCCGGCTCCACCACCTGACATACGTCGCATCATGAAAATCCAGAAACCTAACAATAAAATTATTGGAAGTAGATTAATCAACAAATCAGTAAAATCACTTGATGTTTTATAGTCGTAAGAAGTTAACTTCTTAGCAGTTTGAGCTTCTTCAAGTTTTTTCTGAAAAAGCTCATCATTACCAATTTCTAAAGTATAATGAGGACCTGTATTAGGATTTCCTAAAATATCTTTTTTAGGAAGATCCTTATGCATTTTTTCTTTTAAAGCTTCAGGTTTTAAGAAAACTTCTGCCGAACTTTTATTAAAAACAACAACTTTATCTACCTGTCCTAAATTTAGGAATTCATTAAATTTTGATACCGATGTTTTTGAAGGTTCAACCCAACGAGATTGACCTGATATCCACATGGCTATAAAAATGGCAGCAATTATACCATAAATCCACCATGGATTAAATTTAAAATTATTTTGTTTTGTTTCGTTCGACATAGATATTTAATTAATATTTATTTTCAATAGATGTGATTTTTGCGTCACCCCAAAGACTTTCGATGTTGTAGTACTCACGAATGTGTTTTTGAAACACATGCACAACGATGTGAATGTAATCCATTAAAACCCATTCTCCGTTGTCTGTTCCTTCTACATGCCAAGGCTTATCCTTAAGTTCTTTTGAAACTACTTTTTGAATTGAATTAACAATCGCGTTTACCTGCGTATTTGAATTACCATTACAAATTACAAAATAATCGCAAACTGTGTTATCCAATTCTCTTAAATCAAGAATATCTATATCGTTACCTTTAACTTCTTCAATCCCCTTAATGATATTTGCTAATAAAATATCGTTGCTTACTTCTTTTTTCGTCATTTAAATCTTAAAATATTTTGCACAAAGTTATTGATTTTTGTCTTTATTTTGAACTTAATATTAAAGTAACTTTTTGATAGCGTTTCAAATTCTGACACATGAAATTAATCAAACTCAATGCCATAGATTCTACTAATGACTTTTTAAAAAAAATGTCACAAGATCAGGTCCTTGAAAACTTCACAGTTATTGTAGCCGAAACTCAGACAAAAGGCAAAGGCCAGCACGGAGCTGTATGGCTATCTGAATCAGGAAAGAACCTAATAACCAGTATTTTAATATCAAATACATTAAGTGATATTAGAGATGTGTTTTTGTTAAACACTGCAGTTACTTTAAGCATTATTAAAGCACTAGAAACCATTAAAATACCTTCATTATCTATTAAGTGGCCAAACGACATTATGTCAGAAAACAAAAAAATAGCTGGCATACTGATTGAAAATTTAATCAAGGAAAATGGAAAAATTGATTCAATAGTTGGAATAGGTCTAAATGTAAATCAAACAAATTTTGAAGATTTAACAAAAGCTAGTTCATTAAAAAACATAACTAATAAAGATTTTGAAATAGAAAAAATCCTAAATCAAATCATTGCCGAACTAAAACTAAATATTGATAAAATACTTCTTAAACAGGAATCAGCTTTATGGGACGATTATCATAAATGGCTTTTCAAAAAGGGAATTCCTATGGCATTTGAAAATGAAAAGGAAGAGCGGTTTATGGGTATAATACAACAAGTAAATCAAGATGGAAAACTGGAAGTACTCCTTGAAAACGACTCAATCAAACAATATGGTATCAAAGAAATAACTATGTTATATTAAAAAAGCCTCTCGTTTTGAGAAGCTTTTTTAATTATTCAAATTGAGCATTTATAATTTACCCATATTTCCTGCTAAAGTTTCAATAAACTTCGAAATTGGCCCTTTAATCATCATTGCCATCATTGCATTAAATTCTCCTTCAAAGAACAATTGCACTCCTGTTGCCTCAGCTTCTTCTTCAGTCAAGTTTGCTGTTAAGGTAAAAGGTAATTTGCTTGAAGCAGCTCCCAAAACAATTTTAGAATTTGGTGTAGCTTCTTTTTTAACCAATTTAATTTCTGGCATTCCTTTTAAACCAAACTCGAAACAATTTTCATCAATTACTTCAAACTTAGCAATATTCTCAGGCATTAATTTTTCGAAATTCTTAACTTGACTTAATTCGTTAAATAAATATTCTGAAGATTTTTGAACACTAACTTTTGGACTTTCTAAATTCATCTTTTTAGATTTAATAAATTATTTTATTTTTAAACAAAAACTATACCTCAACATTCCATTCAGAAGGATTTTTTCTCCATTCCTTTAATGTATCGTGTTCATTTTCTGCTATATATTTTTTTGCAATTGCCAATGTTAACAAGCTTTCGTAATTACTTAAAGTATATAAGTTAACATTTGCTGCTTTAAAATTGTCTTCAGCAATTTGAAAACCATAAGAAAAAATGGCTGCCATACCTTTTACGTTTGCACCTTCATTTTTTAAAGCCTCAACAGCAAGTAAACTACTATTTCCAGTACTAATTAAGTCTTCAACAACAACAATATTTTGTCCTTTTTGTAAAAACCCTTCGACTTGATTCATTCGTCCATGTTTTTTAGGCTCAGGTCTTACATAAACAAATGGTAAACCTAATTCTTGTGCTACAAGCATACCTATTCCAATGGCGCCTGTTGCAACACCCGCAATAACATCTGGCTTTCCAAATTGTTTCTCAATGTTCTTTGCAAATTCGTCTCTTACAAAATTTCTTATCGCCGGAAAAGATAGAATTACCCTGTTATCACAGTAGATTGGAGATTTCCAACCTGAAGCCCATGTAAAAGGATTTTTAGAATTCAATTTAATTGCATTTATTTGTAAAAGCAATTCGGCAGTTTTACTAGCTGTATCTTTATTAAAAATCATAGTACAAATGTATAAAGTTTTTGTAAACGACAAGCCTCTTTTCCTGACAAATGAGATCAAAAAAGAAACTGATTTCAAGTTTTTTCTACTGGAAAGTGTCGACATTGAACAACTAATTATAGGCTTTTTTCAAAATAAATTTCAGAAGGTTTATTTATATCATCCTGATGAAAAAGAGATTATGAAAACTTTGAAAGCAAAAATACCTGTTTGTAAAGCTGGCGGTGGATTAGTTTATAATAACAAGGGAGAAGTTTTATTTATTTTCAGAAATGGAAAATGGGACTTACCTAAAGGCGGAATGGATCGTGGAGAAGAATATGAAGAAACCGCCATTCGTGAAGTTAAAGAAGAAACTGGTGTTGGAAAACTTAAAATAACCAACAAACTGCAAAAAACTTATCATGTTTTTAAACGTAACGGTAAATACAAACTTAAGGTTACTCAATGGTTTGAAATGTATTCTTCATTTGAAGGCAATCCAGTTGGACAAATTGAGGAAGGAATCGAAAAGGTAGCTTGGTTAAAACCTCACCAAGTTGAAGAAGCACTAAAAAATTCTTATGAAAACATAAAACTTTTATTTACAGAAGAAAAAAAGCTCCATGAATAGGAGCTTTTTTATTTTATAATTCGGTAAACAGGATATTGCAAATGTGCCTTTTCATAATGAACAGAATTTTTATACACCCAGTCCAATTGAGCTTCGGGACTTTGTGCAAATGTTTTATCGGAATTCTTTTTCTCTTCAAGTTGTTTTCTTAAATCTGGATTTTGTTGTAAAATTTCATTGGCTAAATCTTCAAAAACATATTCTGAATACCCTTCTTTTTGCTGCAAAATAGTATCGAAGAAATTCCAGTTAAAAAAAGAATCTATAGCTTCAGGTTCTAAGGTTTCTAAAAGATATTTTATTGAAGTTTCATTCACCAAGAACAAATAATCCCCTTTGCTAAATTTAATTTTCT
>CAMLKV010000132.1 GCA_946480635.1 uncultured Flavobacterium sp. | reverse complement strand
AAATCGATTCTATACCCAATATGTATGGAATGAATCGCATCCTAAAAGAAATTGGTTGGGCCGCAGTTGCAGTGGATGGATTTATTCCGCCAAGTGCTTTTATGGAATTCCAAGCTTATAATGTTTTAGTAATTGCTTCAGATATTCGTCAGTTAGAACATATCGAATATACTCCTGCTCCAGATATTATTCATGAAGGTGCTGGACATGCTCCTATTATAGCTAATCCTGAGTATGCAGAATATCTTCGCCGTTTTGGCGAAATAGGTTGTAAGGCAATCTCATCAGCCAGAGATTATGAAATGTATGAAGCTATTCGCTTACTTTCTATTCTAAAAGAAGCTGAAGATACCCCAGAAGAAGAAATTAAAAAAGCAGAAGATCAAGTAGATTTTCTTCAAAATAACATGGGAGAACTTTCTGAGATGTCAAAAATCAGAAACTTACACTGGTGGACCGTAGAATATGGTTTAATTGGCACATTAGACAATCCAAAAATATATGGTGCAGGTTTACTTTCATCAATTGGTGAAAGTGCTTGGTGCATGACAGACAATGTAAAGAAAATCCCTTACGACATAAGTGCTGCTGATCAAAGTTTTGACATTACAAAACCTCAACCTCAACTATATGTTACACCAGATTTTTCACATTTGAGTTTAGTTTTAGAGCAATTTGCAAGCACGATGGCACTTCGTACTGGTGGCTTATCTGGAATTAAAAAATTAATCGATTCTAATGCACTAGGAACAATTGAATTAAGCACTGGTTTGCAAATTTCAGGAATTTTTACCAATGTAATTGAACATGAAGGCAAACCTGTTTATGTACAATCTACAGGAAAAACAGCATTAGCATATAGGGAAAAAGAATTGGTTGGTCATGGTACCGAATATCACGCTGAAGGTTTTGGCTCACCAGTAGGAAAACTAAAAGGTATTAATCTTGCAATCGAGGATATGAGTCCACGCGATTTACAAGCTTATGACATCTATGAAGGAAAAACAATTACACTTGAATTTGAAGGAAATATAAAAGTAACCGGAGAAATTATTACAGGAACACGTAACATTCAAGGAAAAATTCTTTTAATCAAATTTAAAAACTGTACCGTTACACAAGGAGAGAAAGTTTTATTCCAACCAGAATGGGGAATTTATGACATGGCTGTGGGGAAAGAAATCATCTCTGCATTTTCAGGTCCTGCAGATATAACTAGCTTTGACATGATTAGTCATGTTCCTTCAT
This sequence comes from uncultured Flavobacterium sp., assembly GCA_946480635.1. The sequence goes on along the minus strand of CAMLKV010000132.1, from coordinate 5,171 downwards.
CGCAAACCATCAAACAAAAAAAATCAGCCGATCGTGAAGAACTTGAAAATCTTTACAAAAATGTTCGTTTAATTAGAGAAGGAAAAAATGCAGAAATTACGTTAAAGGAAGCTTTTGGAGCTGTATCAGGCTGTCATCCTAACGATTGGTTACTATGTGTAGAAATTGCCGAATTGACACACAAAGCCCATAATAATGATTTTACTGATAAGATTGTAAATTATCTTGAGCGTGTAAAACTTCGTAGACCTGAAGTTGCTCATTTAATTGCAAATGGATTAGAACTTATTTTTGATAAAGTTTCGGCTTAAGTAACATTAGTCACTCACATAAAATAGTAATGTCTGTACTTTTGAAAAAAACAAAAAGTATGGACATTTTAAATTTATTTGGTTTAGGAAACAAAGCTAATGACATCAAAGAATTTACAAACAGAGGAGCTGTAATTATAGATGTCAGAACTCCAGCGGAATTTGCTTCAGGACATATAATGGGTTCAAAAAACATTCCATTAGATTCAATTTCTTCTAAAATTAACGAAATCAAAAAACTAAACAAACCAGTTATTACTTGCTGTAGAAGCGGAATGCGAAGTGGACAAGCTTCATCAATTCTAAAACAAAATGGGATTGATTGTCTTAATGGTGGCGGCTGGAATAGTCTTCAAGCCAAACTATAATCATGGAATACAAAGGCTTTCATTAGAAAGCCTTTTCTATTATAATTTAAAATCTTTATCTGAGGTAATTTCCTGACCATTAAACTCAACCTTCCATCCTACTGAATGGGTAATTAATAAGATCTTTGAAAGCTCGCTTATCAATCGATTTTGCGCATTGGTTTTGAGTGATGATTTTTCTATTTTTTTAGCCAAATCTGCCTTTACCTTTTTAGTAATTGCGTTAAAATCGGCTCCCGTAAACTCGTTAAATTTACTTTGTTCGATGTCATAGTACTGAATATCTGGACTTATTTTTATTTCTTCTTTAGGTATATTTAAAATAGTAATTGTTTTATTTTTTTCATCAATTTCATATTTCATCTGGCGTAAATCATAGGCTACAGAAACATCTGAATTTACTATTATCAGTGCTTTTTTATCAAACGAAAATAATCCTCCAAAATATTTATCCTGATCTTTATACGTTAATGTTTGAGAAAAATGACCTTCAGTAACCACAAGTTTCCCTACACTTTTTATCTGTTCTTGTATTAGATTAGAATTATATTCGGTAGAACTTTCAGAATCTGAAGTAAAATATTTATAGGTAAAAAAGGCTAAAACCAGAAATAATAATCCGTAAAAAAGTTTCTTATAAAGATTAATCATAAAAGATTCATTAGAATTTCATAAAAGGAAAACGTTGTACTAATGTATCAATTTTCTGATTCATATTCTGTAAAAACTTTTGGTGAGAATGCGATTCAGAATTAAAAGGCCTATGATGCTTTGCTTTTTGGACATCACACACTTTTTGCATCCAACTAAATTCCTTTTCATTTACATAATTTTCAAAGAATTTAATCCAAATATAATCTATCGCAGTTTGATTAGGATGTAGCATATCTTCAGCATAAAATCGATAATCACGAAGTTCATCCATCATAATTTCATAACTCGGAAAATAGTTTGCCAATGTTGGATTATTACTAACAACCTTATAAACAGCTAGAAGCAAATTTGCCTTACTCACCTGATTTTCTACAAAACCATCTTTGATATGACGAACAGGAGAAACAGTGAAAATAAATTTTGCCTCAGGATTAATCCCTTTTATCAAATCAATCATAGTTAGTAAACTCTTTTCGATAACCTCAACAGATAGTAACTCTTTCGTGAATTGTTTTTGCATTACTTTATGACAATTAGCAACTATTTCATGCGAAATAATATCTCTATACACCCATGACGTTCCTAGAGTTATTACAAAATGTGTTGATGAGATAATATGTTGGTATGTAGAATCAATGAGTTGATTGAGATGTTTTAAAAAATCGTCTTTATCTAAATTTGAAAGTTCAGAATGGACTTCGAAGCAATGCCAAGCTTCATTGTGATAGAAAATATCCTTTTCTGTGAAATAGCTATTCTCTACAATTCTGCGAATAAGTTTTTCTATTGAAACCGAATTAAAAATGATTCCAAACGGATTAACCTGATTTTGAAACTTGAAATATTCAAACTTATCGCCCATATTTTCTGCAAAGCAGGACCCTAACAATAAAATCTTAGATTGGTAATCAATTGAAAAAACGCTTTTAACAATGGGGATTTCGGTTCTAAACTGCATTATAAGTCATATTTTTATCAAAATTACGAAATAATAACTTGACAATTTTAACGATTTCTTCACTCTTTTATTCCGTAATTTTGTTCGTCCTTCAAACAACAGGACCTTTATAAAAGCCTATGAAATTATTATATAGTTACCTCAAAAAACACAAGACGCTATTATTTTTTGCATTACTGATGGCTGCCATCAATATCTGTTTTAGTTTAAGTGATTCGATTATCACTGGTAAACTAATGCAGGATTGTGGTGTTGGTATTGCCAAGTATAAAGGAAACGAAATTGGGTTTATTAAAGCAGTTGGATTTTGGCTAGGACTTTCTCTTGGCGCCGCAATGATTTCACGTATTACCAAAAACTTTCAGGATTATTTTACCAATATTGTCATTCAACGTACTGGTGCCGAAATGTACACGGATGGCATTAAAAAATCATTAGACCTTCCTTATGAAGATTTCGAAGATCAAAGAAGTGGCGAAACACTAAGTAAACTTCAAAAAGTGAGAACCGATTCTGAAAAACTGATTACCTTATCAATTTCATTAATTTTCCAAACAATCATTGGATTCATTTTTGTCCTAGTTTACATTTCTAGAATCGATTACAGAGTAGCCATCATATTTGTTTTAACGGCTCCTATCATTGCTTATGTAAGTTCGTTTTTAGGAAAGAAAATTAAAGCAGTATCTAGAAGAATTGTCCAACAAACCAACTCACTAGCTGGTTCTACAACAGAGAGTTTACGCAATATAGAATTAGTAAAAAGTTTGGGATTAACCTATCAGGAAGAAGGTCGACTAAACTCTAATACTCTTAAAATACTTCAATTGGAACTACAAAAAGTACGTTTTATTAGAAGCTTAAGTTTTATTCAAGGAACAACCGTACACTTTATGCGTACATGTGTGGTTTTCACTTTATATTACTTTTTATTTGGAGGCAAAATTGTTGTGGGAGACCTTTTGACAATGGTTTTTTTCACGTTCTTTATTTTTAATCCATTACAGGAATTAAGCGCTTATATTATTGCCAAAAATGAAACTAAGGTTTCGATGGAAAATTTTCAAAAACTGCTTGATGCCGAGTCTGAACATCGTCCAGAAAGACCTGAAACTATAGGAATGATTAAATCGATGACATTCTCTAATGTAAGTTTCAAACACAAATCGGCTAGTCAGCCAGCAGTTGAAAATATAAATTTTGACATTAAACAGGGCGAAACCATTGCCTTTGTAGGGCCATCTGGAGCAGGAAAAACTACTTTAGTTAAGCTATTAGTAGGATTATATCCGCCAGCACAAGGACAGGTTTTATATAACGGAGTAGATTCTAAAGCCATTGATATATTAGAATTAAGAAAACAATTGGGTTTTGTAACACAAGACGCGCAGTTATTCTCAGGAACCATTAGAGAAAATCTATTGTTTGTAAAACCAGACGCTACAGATCAGGAACTATTAGATGCTTTACACAAAGCAAGTTGTGACAAACTATTAAATCGTGCAGAAAATGGCTTAAACACCACTATTGGTGAAGGCGGAATAAAAGTCTCTGGAGGAGAAAAGCAACGCTTATCTATTGCAAGAGCTATTTTAAGGCATCCCAACTTATTAATTTTTGACGAGGCAACTTCAGCTTTGGATTCGATTACAGAAGAAGAAATAAACAGTACAATACGTAGTATCTCTGATCAAACTAGAATAACTATCCTTATTGCCCATCGTTTATCTACAATCATGCATGCTGATAAGATTTTTGTCTTGGAACAAGGTAAAATAATCGAACAAGGCAAACATTTAGATTTACTGGATGAAAAAGGCCTTTACTATGCCATGTGGAGACAACAAATAGGTGAAAGAAAAAGTTCTGTTTCTGCATAATAAAAGAGCCCAAAACTTACTGTTTTGGGCTCTTTTATATTTTACTTGTCTTCTAGTAAAAAAATTGAGTTGTTGATGAAACACCTCCATTTGTTTCAGTTACCATTTTAGGATAATTGTTTGATTCATAAACAAATGTGTAAGAAGTCAAACCATCAGCCGTTGAATTCTCTGATACAATATTATTATTAATACCATTTGCAATGCTATAACAAAAATTTAATTTACTATAACCTGTAATGTTTTTAAAAGGATTTATTTTATTATCATATCCATACACAATAACATCATCTGAATTACCAAGATCATCAAATAACTCAATTTTAGAAACTTCTCCATTAGCAAAATAAACTTTACCCGTTTGATCTAAATTAGTTTGTGATAATAAATCTCCGCTATAATAATTTACTGAAACTGTGCCATCTGGATTATAAGTGTATGTTTCTTTTTGACCCCAATCTACACTTGGCTGTAAAGAAACCATAGAGATTATTCTACCATTTGCATCATATGAATAATTATCAATCTGGTCAATAGTCCCATCATTTAATTTATATTCTATTTTTGTAATATTATCTCCAGTATACGTAAAAAACAAATCTACCTCAGCACTATCATCAATAACACTTACAATTTTATTTCCATTATATGTTAAATTAGAAGTAATAGTAGTACCTGTTTCATTACTAATTGTTTTTTTTAACAAAACAGAACTAGGTGAAGGGTTTGATGGATTCGATGGATTTGTCGAATCATCAGATGGAGGCATATTAGGCTCAATATCATGAGAGCATGAATTTAAAAGAAGTGCAAAAGCACTTAAAAAGTAGATTATTTTTTTCATTATTAATGGGTTTTGTATTTTGCGAATTAACAAAAAAAAGCTGAGAGTTAAACTCTCAGCTTTTAAAAATATGTTTACTTGTTATTTTAAAAATTCAACAGCTTTTTCCAATGCTTCTTTGATTCCAGCAATATTTTCCCATTTCAGAAAACCAGG
>CAMLKV010000131.1 GCA_946480635.1 uncultured Flavobacterium sp. | reverse complement strand
ATTCATTTATTTTGCATGCACGATATTTGTGTTTGAATTTAATAAAATAATTCCTTTTTCATCAATTAATCTTCACAATATTTTTCATTCAATTTTGGGTATCAACCATTTACAAAGAGGTTAGATTATTTCTAATCTCTTTGAAGGTTGTGCTATACCTAACAATACTATAAATAAATGAATTTTAGTAAACTAAAATATGGTTTGTTGATAGTTGGTTTACTTTTTTTAAACTGTAAATCATCTAAAAAAATAATTACCAGTACTAAAGACGAGAAGACAGAAAAAAGAGTCGATTCACTTTTGAATTTAATGACTCTTGAGGAAAAAATAGGTCAAATGAATCAGTATAATGGTTTCTTTGATGTTACTGGACCTGTGCCAAAAAATGGGACAGCTGCTCAAAAATATGAAAACCTGAAGAAAGGTTGGGTAGGTGCAATGCTTAATGTAAAAGGCGTTAAAGAAGTAAGAGTGCTCCAAAAAATTGCTGTTGAAGAGACACGTTTGAAGATTCCTTTACTTTTTGGATTTGATGTTGTCCATGGGTATAAAACAATAAGTCCAATTCCCTTGGCTGAGGCGGCAAGCTGGGATCTAGAAGCAATAGAAAAATCTGCTCAAATTGCTGCTGAAGAAGCATCTTCTACAGGAATAAACTGGACTTTTGCGCCAATGGTAGACATCACAAGAGATGCAAGATGGGGTAGAGTAATGGAGGGAGCTGGAGAAGATCCTTTTTTAGGAAGTAAAATAGCGATAGCAAGAGTTAAAGGCTTTCAAGGAGATTTAACTTCAAATAAAAATGTTTTGGCTTGTACTAAGCATTTTGCTGGATATGGTTTTGCAGAGTCTGGAAGAGATTACAATACTGTTGCTGTGAGTGATGAAGTTTTGCAAAATGTGATTTTACCACCTTTCAAGGCAACAATTGATGCAAATGTTAAAACTTTTATGAATTCATTTAATGAACTAAATGGTATTCCTGCAACAGGAAATTCTTTTTTGCAAAGAGATATACTAAAAGGGGATTGGAAATTTGAAGGTTTTGTGGTTTCAGACTGGGGTTCTATATACGAAATGATTGCTCATGGTTACGCAAAAAATAGCAAACAAGCTGCAGAAATAGCTGCAAATGCTGGTTCGGACATGGATATGGAATCATATGCTTATGTTGAAAATTTAGCCCAATTAGTTAGGGAAGGGAAAGTAAAAGAAACTATAATTAATGATGCTGTTAAAAGAATTTTAAGAGTAAAATTTGAATTAGGATTATTTGAGAATCCTTATAAATACTGTGATGAAAATCGTGAAAAAGAAACCATTGGTAAAGCCGAATTTCATAATGAAGTTTTAGATATTGCTAAAAAATCAATTGTTCTTTTAAAAAATGAAAACGAATTACTTCCTCTTTCTAAACAAGGAAAAAGAATTGCAGTAATTGGTTCTTTGGCAAATGATAAAACTAGTCCTCTCGGAAGTTGGAGAATAGGCGCAGATGATGAAACTGCTGTTTCCGTTTTAGAAGGTTTAAAAAAATATACTGGAAATCAAATCACATATGCTAAGGGTGCAGATGTAGCAGTTGGAAGGACTCAATTTATGTGGGAAACTAAAATTAATATGGCTGATAAAACAGGGTTTCCAGAAGCCATCAAAACAGCCAAAAATGCGGATGTTGTAATTATGGTTTTAGGTGAACACGGATTGCAATCTGGTGAAGGTAGAAGTAGAGCAGATATTACGTTACCAGGGGTGCAACAAGAATTATTGGAAGAAGTCTACAAAGTAAATCCTAATATCGTCTTAGTTTTAAATAATGGTCGTCCGCTTGCTATTCCTTGGGCAGCTAAACATATTCCGGCTATTGTTGAAGCTTGGCATTTAGGAACACAATCTGGAAATGCAATAGCACAAGTTTTATATGGAGATTATAATCCTAGTGGTAAGTTACCAATGACTTTTCCTCGAAATGTTGGCCAAGTTCCTATTTATTATAATCATAAGAATACTGGAAGACCAGTGATGAATGAACCTGAAAGTGTTTTTTGGTCCCATTATATGGACGAAGCAAACACTCCTCTTTATCCATTTGGACATGGTTTGAGTTATTCTAAATTTCAATATTCAGATTTAAATTTAAATTTAGATACATTTTCTAAAAACGGAAAAATTGAAGTTTCAGTTACAGTTAAAAATGTTGGAAAAGTGGCTGGTAAAGAAGTTGTCCAAATGTATATAAGAGATTTAATAGGAAGTTATACTCGCCCAGTAAAGGAATTAAAAGACTTTAAAATGATTCATCTTGAACCAAATGAATCTAAAAAAATCACTTTTATTATTGATGAAAAAACGATAGAATATTATACTCCAAATGCTAAATGGGAAGCAGAACCAGGAGATTTCAAAGTATTTGTGGGGACAAATTCTGCGGATGTTTTAGAAAAAGATTTTCAATTTAAATAAACCAAAATAAATTCAAATACCAATTAACAAATAAACCTAAACTAAAAATTATGAAAAGAATGTTTTATTTTAAAATTCTGGCAGTATTGCAAGTACTGTTCATGAGTTCTATGAGTTTTGCTCAAGGAGCGATCCCTTTTACGGTAAATAATAATTCCCCTTTTGCTGATTCCGATTTATATGTCGCGATAGTAGGGATAGACTACACAACAGGAAATCATGTGTGGGTAAACCCTAAAACGAGCCAAGTTCTCCCAATGAGTTCATCTTATAATACTGTACAAGGGCCAACACCAGGCGGAAATTTAGGTCCTGGCGGAAACGGGAAATATGCAAATTGTTTTGCTAAATTAAGCGAGATTCCTAACAAAACATTTACACTACCACTTATTGCGGGATGTAGAGTATTTATTTCAAAAGGATCTCAAATGTATTTATATTTCTTTGGGGCCTCAGGAGCACCATCAGGTTATGCTGGACATAATCCTTTAAATCCTACAGATCCAAATAATGGGATACTTTATGAAATGATTGAGCTAACAAATAATCAATATGGTTTTTTTGGAAACCCTACTCGTGTTGACTCTTTTAAATACCCTATGGGATTAGAATTACTTGGAGCAAATGGTTATCAAAAGAAAGTAGGAGAATATAAGACTCAAAGCGAAATAGTAGCAGCTTTTAAAGCCAATGTACCAACAGAATTTCAAGGTTGTGTAAATGATGCGACTGGTGAAATTACTGCACCTTCAAAAACTCCAGCTTTTGCCGAAGGTTCTGGAGCTTATGCAAATTACATGAAATCTTATGTGGATGCTATTTGGAACAAATACAAAAACGAAGATTTAATATTTTATGCTGGAGATGCTGGTGTTTTTAAAGGAAGAGTAATTGGCGAACAGCTTGAAGTTGTTGGTCAATCAGGAGGTTTTGTAGGTCGCACAGGAAGAGTACAATATAGACCATCTACTCAGGAAGTTTTGGAAGGGAAAGGAGTTCTAGACAGAAGATTAGTTGATGGAGATTTAGATTTAGTAGTTCAAGCTCAACTTTGCGCTGCTATAAACAGACATATGGTGAATGTAACTACACCTAATCCAGGTCAACAAAATTGGTATGATGCTCCTAATTTTTATAAAGCTAACCCAATGAATCATTATGCTAAATTTTGGCACTTGCCAGGAGTCAGTTTAGATAATTTATCTTACGGTTTTGCTTATGATGATGTAGCAGATCAATCACCATCATTGCATACTCCACAACCTACAAAAGTCATTGCTACTTTTGGTGGATATGTAGGTATTACTAATCCTTCGGTTCCTGCAACAACTGGAATTATAACATCCTATGATGATTGTAATTTTACTGGGTTCTCAGCTGGATTTGGGATTGGTGATTATAATCTAGCCGCATTGCAAGCAAAAGGGGTTAGAAACGATATTATGTCTTCATTAAAAATAACACAAGGTTACAAAGTTGTATTATACATTGATGATAATTTTACTGGAACTTCTACAACATTGACTTCAGATTCTTCTTGTTTCAATGCAACTTGGAATGATAAAGTTACTTCCATGAGAGTTCTACCAAATGGAGATACTAATGTAGGGAATGTTACTTATTATCTACAAAACCGCAATAGTGGATTGTATATGGATGTATGGGGCTCAAGCAATGTCAATGGCGCGAATGTGGCTCAAGGGACATTTAATGGTGGAAACAATCAAAAATTCACTTTTACTCATTTAGGAGATGGACTTTATAAAATAATTGCAAACCATAGCGGTCAATCACTTGATATTAATAATTTCAACACTGCAAATGGTGCCAATGTAGAGCAGTATCCATACAATGCTACTCCTAATCAACAATTTATCTTGGTTTCAACTGGTGACGGATATTTTAAAATTATTGCAAAACATAGTGGTAAGCTAGTAGAAGTTGCTGGATATAGTACTGCTAATGGTGGAAACGTACAACAATGGGAAAATGTGAACCAAACTAGCGGACATTGGAAATTGGTACCAGTTGTAAATTCAACAGTAATACAAGCTGAAAACTATTCAGCAATGAGTGGCATACAGGTTGAAGCTACAACAGATACTGGAGGAGGTTCAAACGTTGGATATTGTGATACTGGCGATTGGATGGCTTACAATAGTGTAAACTTCCCTACTACTGGTTCTTATCTTATTGAGTACAGAGTAGCAAGTGCTGTTACAGGTGCAAAAATTTCATCTGATTTAAATGCTGGATCAATTGTATTAGGTACGTTAAATGTTCCCAACACAGGCGGATGGCAAAATTGGCAAACTATTTCTCATACTGTTAATGTAAATGCTGGGACTTATAATTTTGGGATTTTTATTCAAACTTCGGGTGTAAATATTAATTGGATTAAAATTACTAAAGTTGGTAATGCAGCAAAAGTAGTTTTAGACTCAAAAGAAGAAGTGCAAGATGAAGCTGAATTAAAAGTTTATCCAAATCCTACATCAGATTATTTGTTCTTTTCAAAAGAGGTTAATGAACAAAAACTTTTTGTGATTGATTTGTCAGGTAATATAGTTTTAAAAACTAAATTTTCTCAAAATAGTCTTGATGTTTCAAGTTTGTCATCAGGAGTTTATTTTGTGGTAATTGAAGAAGGAAATAATAAAGTTATCAAGAGATTTTTAAAAAAATAACACCTATTGTAACTTGATTAGTTATTATTTTGAGTTTTCTTTAGAGCGTTCGATTTATCGAACGCTTTTTTTATTGAGTTATGAGAAGGTAAAAATTACAGACAAAAAAACTATTGATAACTAAAAATTGAAGAAAATATTTTTCTAAAAAAGTTAAATTTTAAATTTTTTTTGCATTTCTAAAATAAAATGACTTAAATTTGGCACATAACACCAAAACAATCGCTTATAACACAAAAATACTTTTTACAGAGAGAAGTCTCTTTAATGATTAACCCAAAATCTAAAAAGTATTGTTATGGCTACAAATCAACTCCCAGACGCTTTATTAGTTAGAGATTACATTAATGGTAATGAGAACGCATTGGCTGTGTTAATTAATAGACACCAATCTAAAATTTACGGATTTATTTATTCAAAAGTTTTAGACAGAGATTTATCTGATGATATTTTTCAGGATACCTTTATTAAAGTAATTAAAACTCTAAAATCAAACTCATATAATGAAGAAGGCAAATTTTTGCCTTGGGTTATGCGTATTGCTCATAATTTAATCATTGATACATTTAGAAGAGATAAAAAAATGCCAAAGTATCGTGATTCGGACGAATTTTCAATTTTTTCAATTCTAATGGATAATAGTCCCAATATTGAAGGGCAAATGATTACAGAACAGGTAGAATCTGATTTATTAAAGCTAATTAATGAACTTCCTGACGATCAAAGAGAAGTGTTGGAAATGAGAATCTATCAAGATCATAGTTTTAAGGAAATAGCTGATTTAACAGGTGTTAGTATTAATACGGCTTTGGGTAGAATGCGTTATGCAGTTCTTAATTTGAGAAAGATTATTGAAAAAAATCAAATTATTTTGACCAATTAAACAATATCTTTTATAGAGAAGCGTTATATTTAAAATTAAACATAAAATATGGCAAAACTCTACACTAAGAAAAAAAATGAAACCCAAGAGATGTTACCAAAAAAGGAAACAGTGGATTTTATATTAAACTATTCAAAAGCAGTACGAATAGTTAAAACTACAAACAAAGAAAACTTTGAGATAGTTGTAAATTGAGCTAGAGAGAACGCCCTTTTCAGGGCGTTTTTTTATTGTATTCTTTTAGTACCGAAGTTCTTCCAATTGTTTTCGTAATGATGTCTTTTTCAAGATTCCAACCTCGTGCAGGAGAATATTCACGACCATACCATATTATTTGAAGATGTAAATCATTCCATAATTCTTTTGGAAAAATTGCTTTAGCATCT
>CAMLKV010000130.1 GCA_946480635.1 uncultured Flavobacterium sp. | reverse complement strand
CCCTGGTACCAAGTTATACTTTGGTCCCAATACTTCAGTATCATTCCAAAAAATTTTCCCTGCACCTAAATCGTGTAATCCGTAAATTAATTTAAGCAGTGTACTTTTTCCGCAACCGCTTTCTCCAATAACAGCAATATTTTGCCCTTTTTGGATTTCAAAATTAATTGACTTGATAATGGTTTTATCTGTATAGCCAAACGATATGTTGTTTACCTGAAGCATTATTTAAAATTAGGAGCACAAAAATAGTGAGATTACCAATAAAAAAGCTGTCACAACGGACAGCTTTTTCAACAATTTATTTTAAAAATTATTGTCCTGCTTCTTTTTTAGCATCTTGAATCATTTTATCATTGGCAGTAATAGCAAATTCCACACGACGATTTTCTCCACGCCCAGCATCTGTGTCATTACTTGCTATTGGTTCAGTCTCTCCCATTCCTACAATTTTAAAACGAGATGATACCAATCCTTTGCTGATTAAATAATTTTTAACCGATTCTGCTCTTTGTTTTGACAAACTCATGTTATAATCATCAGCACCTTTGCTATCTGTGTGTCCAAATATTTGAATATCTGTATCTGGATATTCTTTAAAAACAGGTACCAATTTGTCTAAATTACCTTTTGCTTTTGCTGTCAATGTAGCTTTGTTAAAATCAAAATTAACCGAATTTTCACCTAAAGTCAATTTAATTCCTTCCCCTACTCTTTCCACTTTTGCTCCAGGTAATGATTCGCTTATACTACGTGCTTGACGATCCATTTTATTACCAATTAAACCTCCGGCAACTCCTCCAACTACACCCCCAATTACAGCACCTAAAGCTCCGTTTCCTCCTTTACCTATATTGTTTCCTAAAACTCCACCAAGTACAGCTCCCCCAACAGCACCAATTACCGCTCCTTTTTGCGTATTATTAGCATTTTTTACAGACTCACAACTCGACAATGTCATTCCAAAAATGAATGAAAAGGATAATGTGTATATAATAGACTTTTTCATAATTATTTAGTTACGTTATTTTTTTTGAATTGATACACCACACTGGTTAATTTACCACCAACATCAATTTTATCTATTAACTGAAAAGACTCTTGTGTTTGATTAGTCAACAAAAGAATATAACCGTCTCTAACTTTTCTTGCTTTTTCACCTGCATCCAAAAGTTTTAAAACAAATTGCTGATCCTTATTGACATACCATTTAATTTTTGATGCAAACTGAGGACAATTCCCTTTCATTAACTCCATTGTACCTGAATCATTATTTGAAACAAACTGCCAATTACTACCTTCAAAACATTTTGAATCAGCAATATCAAATGAAGTTACTTTAATATAATCTGAACCAGGAAAAGAAACCGATGTAATGGTCCAATTTCCTTTTATGGCTACCTGTGATCTTCTATCAACTGTCGAAGAAGCTACAGTCGTTTGTTTAGGCTTACAGGATACTACTAATCCAATTAAACATAAAAATAATGCTAGTCTTTTCATATGATTTGTTTTTAATGTTTTATTACTCAAAACTATACTTGAAAGTAAGTACCAAATTTACACAATTTTACCCGATTTTTATACTATTTCTACTACGACATTTTGTCATTTTTCAAAATTTGGTATTTAATTTGACTATTATCTTTCAATAATTTTAAAACTATTCTATATGACAACAGGAAAAATTAATGTTTCGGTAGAAAACATATTTCCCTTAATCAAGAAGTTCCTATACAGTGACCACGAAATTTTTCTACGCGAACTAGTTTCAAATGCGACTGATGCAACCTTGAAATTGAAACATTTAACCAATATTGGTGAAACAAAGGTTGAATATGGCAATCCAATAATCGAAATTAAGAACGATAAAGAAGGTAAAAAATTACATATCATCGATCAAGGTTTAGGAATGACTGCCGAAGAAGTTGAAAAATACATCAACCAAGTTGCTTTCTCTGGTGCTGAAGAATTTTTAGAAAAATATAAAGATTCAGCCAAAGATTCTGGAATTATTGGTCATTTTGGTTTAGGTTTCTATTCTGCATTTATGGTTGCGCATAAAGTTGAAATTATTACCAAATCATACAAAGATGAACCAGCAGCGCATTGGACATGCGACGGAAGTCCTGAATTTACTTTAGAACCTCATTCAAAAACAGAAAGAGGAACTGAAATCATTCTTCATATTGCAGATGATTCGTTAGAGTTTTTAGAAGATTTCAAAATCAGAGAATTACTTACTAAGTATAACAAATTCATGCCTGTTCCAATTAAATTTGGAACAAAACAAGAAGCACTTCCAAGACCAAAAGATGCTCCTGAGGATTATAAAACAGAATACCATGAAGTTGATAATATTATCAACAATCCTAATCCAGCATGGACAAAACAACCGGCAGATTTAAACGATGAGGATTATAAAAGTTTCTATCGTGAATTATATCCTATGTCCTTTGATGAACCTTTGTTCAATATTCATCTTAATGTTGACTACCCATTCAACTTAACTGGAATTTTATATTTCCCTAAGTTGGGCGATAACATCCAAATTCAAAAAGACAAAATTTCATTGTATCAAAATCAGGTTTATGTAACTGATAATGTAGAAGGAATTGTGCCTGAATTTTTAATGATGCTTAAAGGCGTGGTTGATTCTCCAGATATTCCTTTAAATGTTTCTCGCTCTTATTTACAAGCTGATGGTAATGTGAAGAAAATTTCAAATTATATCACAAGAAAAGTATCTGATAAATTAAAATCGCTTTTCACTGAAAACAGAGCCGATTTTGAACAAAAATGGAATGACATTAAAATTGTTCTAGAGTACGGAATGCTTTCTGAACCTAAGTTCTATGAAAAAGCGGGAGCTTTCACTTTGTATCCTACAACAGAAGATAAATATTTTACTCTAGAAGAATTAAAAGAAGCTATTAAAGACAATCAAACTGACAAAAACGGAAAATTGGTTGTTTTGTACGCTTCAAATAAAGAAGCACAACATAGCTACATTGATATTGCCAAGGAGAAAGGGTATCAAGTATTACTTCTAGATTCTCCAATTGTATCACATTTAATTCAGAAATTAGAAGCTGATAATGAGAATCTGACTTTTACACGTGTTGATGCGGATCATATTGACAAATTGATTGCTAAAGAAGAAACTCAAATTTCAAAATTATCTGATGAAGAAAAAGAAAAACTAAAAACTTCATTGGAAGGAATTGTACCAAAAGAAACCTATACTGTACAACTTGAAGCCATGGAAAGTAATGCTGCTCCTTTTATTATCACACAACCTGAATTTATGCGCCGAATGAAAGAAATGAGTGCAAGTAGTGGGGGCGGAATGTTTGGTATGGGTAATTTCCCAGAAATGTACAATTTGATTGTTAACTCAAATTCAGATTTAGCTTCAGCAATTCTAAAAACAGAAGATAAATCAACTCAAGAGCATTTGGTAAAACAAGCACTCGATTTAGCTAAACTCTCTCAAGGTTTACTTAAAGGAGAAGAGCTTACAGCCTTTGTAAAAAGAGGTTTTGAAACCCTTAAATAAGAATTCTACAAATAAAAAAACCTGCAAGTTAATTTGCAGGTTTTTTCTTTTTATAAATAATCAAATACTATTTCCGAACTTTGACAGTAAATACAACAACATGACACTATCTATAGAAACCCCTGCATTGCTATTTTCTGCAACCTCATTAATACTTTTAGCTTACACTAATCGATTTTTAACCATTGCACAAATCATTCGCAGTTTAAAAAAGAACTACCAAGAAGATCATAACAAATCAATCCTTCTAGAAATTAAAAACTTGAACAAACGCTTAACTCTTATTCGTTTTATGCAACTTATGGGAGTTCTTTGTCTTTTTTTATCGGTTTTTGCCATGCTTTTACTTTTTATTGATATGCAAAGCATTGCTATTTATCTTTTTGGTTTAAGTATGCTATGCTTATTAATTTCTCTAGGAATTTCTTTTTGGGAAATAAGTATTTCGGTTAATGCACTTAGAGTTCATTTAAGTGATTTAGAAGAATTTTCTAAAAAAGATTAAACCTTATCAAATTCTCATAGTCTTATCGATAAACTAAAAAATACTGACTATGAAAAATTATTTTGTCTCCGCTCTTCTTATTTTAGGAATAACAACAGCTTTTGCTCAACAAAATGATACTCCAGAATATTCAGGAGAAAACTTCAGCCTTGAAGGAGCGCTTTCTATGCTTAAAAAAGCTAATTCTATAGAGGAATTTGAAACTTTAATTAATAAAGAAAGTAATGATGTAAATAATCTTGATTTAAACGATGATGGAGAAACAGATTATGTTACTGTAGAAGATATTGTAGAAGAAAACAAGCACGTTTTAGTTTTATCTGCTTTGTTAAATGAAAAAGAAAAACAAGATGTAGCTACAATCGTAATCGAAAAAACTGGGAATGAAGAAGCTCAACTTCAAATTTTTGGTGATGAAGATTTGTATGCAGAAAATACCATTGCTGAACCATTTGATGTTAATGAAAAGATGGATTCAGGCAAAAATGGCCCAGCCATACCCGAATTAATTACAACAAGAATTGTAGTAAATGTTTGGTTTTGGCCAAGTATAAGATTTATTTATGCTCCTGGTTACAGAGTATGGATTTCTCCTTTCCGTTGGGCTATGTATCCACGATGGTGGAAACCTTGGAGACCTATTCGCCATACAGTTTTTGTTACTCGTTGTCATGTGCACAAAACTTACATTCATAGAACACCAACAAGTCGTGTAGTTGTACACAAATCATACGCACCTCGAAGACATTCATCAACAACAGTAGTTAAAAACAGAAGAGGAACTACAGTAGTTCATAAAGGAAGAGCCGGAAGAGTTAAAGCGGTTCACCATTCTAGAAGAAAATAATTTTTTCAATCAATCCAATAAGAACTCATCACAAAAACGCTTGTTATGAATAAATCATCACTTTGGTCATTGCGCTTAGGATTTTCAAATAAGCAAAGCCAGTTAATTGAAGAATTAGGCTTAGAAAAATTTTTACATCTTTCTTTTCAATCAAAAGTAGATTATAGTATTCCTACTTTTCTTAACGAAAGCCCTAGAAGCTTAGCAGAACTTAGAGACAGAAGAAAAACATTGAAAGATTCTGAAAATAAAGAGTTGGCAAAGCAAATGATTGTGAAAGAAGCTAAAATTTCAAATGAAATGAAAGCTTGGTGGATTGAAAAAATGATGAGTGAGAAACATCCACTTCGTGAAAAAATGACCTGCTTTTGGCACAACCATTTTGTTTCAACGTTTCAAAAGGTGAAAGTCAATTATTGGATATTCGAGTACAATCAGTTGCTTCGTGAAAATGCTTTTGGAAATTTCAAAGACTTAACTAAAAAAGTACTTTACAGTAATGCTATGGTTCGCTATCTTGATAATGTAGATAACAAGAAAGGCAATATCAATGAAAATTTAAGTCGGGAATTACTGGAACTTTTCACCTTAGGAATTGGTAATTATACCGAAGAAGATATAAAAAATGGAGCTAAAGCATTGGCCGGATTAGGCGTGGGTCAAGATAAAGCAATGTATCGACCTATTTTTGAAGACAACGACACTATCACCTATTTAGGTAAAACAGGAAAGTTTAAAGCAGATGATTTAGTTGATATTATTTTTGAACAAAAAAACATACCCTACTTTATCACTAAAAAACTATTACGATGGTTTATTTATGATGAACCCAAAGAAGAACTTGTAAAACAATATGGTGATTATTTCAGAAGTGTCAATTTTGAAATAAAGCCACTTTTGATTAAAATTTTTTCTGAAGAATTTTCCAAAAACAATGCTGGTTCAAAAATCAAAAGTCCTTTAGAATTTATTCTTCAAATAACCAGTGAACTCCAAATAAAGATTCCGAATAAAAGAGTTTTAGTTTTATTTTTAAGAGATCAAGGTATGGACTTGTTTAATCAACCTAATGTAAAAGGCTGGGAAGGTGGAAAATCAT
Organism: uncultured Flavobacterium sp.; assembly: GCA_946480635.1. The sequence goes on along the minus strand of CAMLKV010000130.1, from coordinate 433 downwards.
GGCTTACCACACAAATTTATCTTCAGCGTAACAATGTAACCGATTTACTTTGTGATGGAAAACCTTTTAGGAGGAATGTTTTGAAAGAGGACATGAACAATGATGAAGTTACAATCAACTTCCAACCTCAGCTAAACTGGAAAGGTGACACTAATAAAGTTATAATAAAAAATCTGACCGAAAGACTTCTTTTTTCAGTTGATGAAAACAATCAGAAAGATTTTGAAGCCATTTTAAAATATGACTTTAACCCTGATTCTCAAAATGCCAATCATGCTGTTTTACGATTATTTAATGCAATAGTTAAGACTCCCGAATTTCAACTAATCTAACTCTAAACCATGAACAGAAGACAATTTTTATCATTATCAGGAACATTTACCGGTGGTATGCTGGTTCTACCTGATTTTTTATATGCTTTTGGCTCACAAGC
>CAMLKV010000129.1 GCA_946480635.1 uncultured Flavobacterium sp. | reverse complement strand
TATCGTTTCCATTAAAGGGAAAAAGACTGAAGACTTTGTGTCTAGTTGGATGGGAACTATTCAATGGATTGGGCAAAGTACCTTCAGGAAATTTCACAAAAGAAAAAATTGGTTCATAGGAATTTTTGAAATCCAGTCGGGGAGCAGAGTAGTGGTCAATGAAAAAGACATTCACTACCAAGCCATGCGAAGCAGTGGAGCGGGTGGTCAGCACGTGAACAAAGTAAGTTCAGCTATTCGTGCGACCCACATTCCTACCGGAATTGCTGTGGTGAGTATGGATTCACGTTCGCAACATCAAAATAAAAAGCTGGCGACAGAACGATTGATTCAAAAATTGGAAGAATTTGACAAAACCCAAATGCAGCAAGAGTTTCAAAATGTTTGGATGAACCAAATGCAAATTGAACGCGGTAACCCAGTTCGGGTTTTTGAAGGAACCGATTTCAAAAAAGAAAAGAAAATTAAAAATTACAAAACAGCCCGTCAAAACGGGAAAAAAGAAATTAGAGATGCAATCAATAGATAAATACCTAGTACAAGCCTTGGATAACTATCCGTACTGGCTTGAAGGGACATTGGAATCGCTGGGCTATGCCTTGGCTTATGACGATAAAAACGTCATGGCATTATGGCTTTATGGTAGGTTTCATGCCGAGCAATTGCAGGATTACGAATCGGCGAAGCAATATTATGCAGAAGCATTAGCTGCCGACATTCATGCTTTGGCCGTATATCCTTACTATGCCGATGTTTTATTGCAAAATGAAGATTATGAAGAAGCGTTGAAGCTGATCGAGTTTGCTTTGACCATTAAAGGAATTGACAAACCGCTTATGTTACTGAAAAAGATTCGTCTTTTCGAAATTCAACGCAATTGGGCAGCAGCTTCTACATTAATTAAAGAAGCCAAAATCCTTGATAATTCTACTCATTTGTATGCTATTGAAGAAATTGAAAAGCGAATCAAGGAGAAAAAAGCCCTTTTGAAAGGTAAAACAGAGTCTAAGGACAAGAAAAAGAAAAAAGAAAAAAGAAAAGTCTAAAAAGACAAAAAAGAAAAATGATTAATAGAACTACAGCGTTCAAACTGTAGTAAATAAAAAAATAGAAATTATGGCAAAATTATTAGATAAAATTATAGTGGTCGATATTGAAGCCACGTGTTGGGAAGGCAAATTACCCGAAGGTATGATTAGTGATATTATTGAAGTAGGTGTTTGTTTACTCGATGTCGAAACAGGCGAAATATCAGATAACCGAGGGATTTTAGTAAAACCCGAACAATCAACTATAAGTTCGTTTTGTACTGAGTTAACAACCATAACTCCTGAATTAATAGAACAAGAAGGTGTTTCGTTTGATGAAGCGTTACATATCTTGAAAAAAGACTATAAAAGTCAAAGCAGGGCTTGGGCAAGTTTTGGTGCTTACGATATGCGACAGTTTCAAAAACAATGTCAGGCATTAGAAAAAGGGTATCCTTTTGGTCCTTCGCATATCAATGTTAAAACCTTGTTTGCACTCAAAAACAAACTAGGTCACGAATTAGGTATGGATGGCGCCTTAAAATTTTTAGACATCCCACTTGAAGGCACTCATCATAGAGGTGTAGATGATGCTAAAAACATTGCAAAGATTTTAAGAGAGATTTTGAAATGAGAAAACCAGCTGTGAGGCTGGTTTTGTTTTTAAAAAAGTAGACAATACTCCGTTGTCTTATAGTCTACTTTTTTTAAAATTTGGTTTTATGGATATAAAACAAAAATTTGGCCTCAAAATAAAAGAATTGCGAAAAGCAAAAAACTTATCTCAAGAGAAGTTAGCAAATTTGGCTGAGATTGATAGGACATATTTACCTACAATAGAAAAGGGAGAGCGTAACGTTTCTATAGAAGTAGTAGAAAAATTAGCAAAAGCTCTTGAAGTGAATATTAAAGATTTATTCGATGAATAGAGCGTATTACTCAAATTCTATTGAAGAATTTTTAGTTGAAGATGTCAATTCTATTTACGGGAAAATTTCAGGTAATTACGATTTGAACAAATTAACAATCCAACAATCAAATGCATGGAAAAAACAAATCGAAATTTTAAAAAAGTCCATTTCTTCATTTACGGGTAAAATTTACTTTGAATTTACAATCCCTAGAATGGGTAAAAGAGTTGATAATATTCTAATTATTGATAATTGTATTTTTGTTTTAGAGTTTAAGATTGGTTCGGATTTTTATGATAAATATGCTAAAGACCAAGCTTTTGATTATGGTTTAGATTTAAATAATTTTCATGAAGGAAGTCATAATCAAAATCTAATACCAATCTTAATTTCAGATAATGCTCCTTCTGTTACAAATACATATTCAAAAATTTTAGATTGTCTTCATCAGACTATTTGTGCAAATTCAAATAATCTCAAAGATGTAATTAATAATACACTTCAAAATTTAAAATCTTCCGATAAGATTGATACCAAATTTTGGGAACATTCTACTTATAAACCTACGCCAACAATTATCGAAGCGGCAACAGCTCTATATAAAAAACATAATGTTTTAGAAATTTCTAGAAGTGATTCAGGTGCAGAAAATTTATCTGTTACTTCAAATTGTATTTCGGAAATAATTGACTTTTCAAAAGAGAATAATAAAAAATCTATATGTTTTATTACTGGAGTTCCAGGTGCAGGAAAAACTTTAGCAGGATTAAATATTGCTAATATCCGTTCAAATTATATTGAAGAAGAACATGCGGTCTTTCTTTCTGGCAACGGTCCATTAGTTGATGTGTTAAGAGAAGCTTTAGCTAGAGATAAAGTGAAGACTGCTAAAGAGAATGGTGAAAATTTGTCTAAAGAGAATGCTAAATCTCAAGTTAAATCATTTATACAAAACATTCATCATTTCAGAGATGCTTCTTTGAGAGATGATAAAGCACCAATTGAGAAAGTTACAATATTTGATGAAGCTCAAAGAGCTTGGACAAAAGAGCAAGCATCAAGTTTTATGAAAAGAAATAAAGGAAATTCAGAATTTAATAAATCTGAACCTGAGTTTCTGATTGAGGTAATGGATAGACATAAAGATTGGTGTACAATAGTTTGTTTAATAGGTGGTGGTCAAGAAATAAATACAGGTGAGGCTGGTTTAGAAGAATGGATACGACCTTTTGAAAAAAACTTCAATGATTGGGATATTTATTATTCATCAAAAATAACAGAAGATGAAAATTATATAAATGATAATGATGCTTTAACTATATTAAAAAATAAAGATGCTGTAAGAAAAGATGAGTTGCATTTGTCTGTTTCTTTGAGATCTTTTAGAAGTGCCCAATTATCAAGCTTTATTCAAGAAATTATAAATAATGATGTTAAGGCGAAAAGTATTTATCAAGAGTTTATAAAAAAAGATTATCCAATTAGAATTACTAGAGATTTAGATAAAGCTAAAGCATGGCTGAATAAAAAATCAAATGGAGCTGAAAGAACTGGAATAGTGGCTTCTTCTGGAGCTATTCGTTTAAGGCCTTTTGGATTGAATGTGAAAGCAAAAATTGATGCGCCAATATGGTTTTTGAATGATAGAGAAGATATTCGTTCATCATATTTCTTAGAAGAAGTAGCAACAGAATTTGATATACAAGGATTAGAATTAGATTGGACTTGTGTTGCTTGGGATGGAGATTTGTTTTACCATAATAATCAATGGAATTATAAAAAATTTACAGGCACAACTTGGAAGAATTGTAATAGTGTAGAAAGAATAAAATATTTGATTAATTCTTACAGAGTTTTATTAACAAGAGCGAGACAGGGCATGATTATTTATATTCCTGAAGGAAATAATGAAGATTTAACTCGCCCAAATTTTATGTATGATGGAACGCATGATTTTTTTATTAAAATTGGGATTGATGAAATTTAGATAACATAAAAAAAAACACCAACATTTCTGCTGGTGTTTTTTATATAAAATGTTGAGGTTATAAATTAATCCTCCAATAAAACTTCCAAAATCGTAATCGCGGCATCACTAATTTTAGTCCCAGGACCAAAAACAGCCACGGCTCCCGCGTCAAATAAGAACTGGTAATCTTGCGCAGGGATTACACCTCCTACAATCACCATAATGTCTTCTCGGCCGTATTTTTTCAATTCTTCAATTACCTGAGGAACCAAAGTCTTATGTCCCGCTGCCAATGACGAAACACCTAAAATATGCACGTCGTTTTCTACGGCTTGTTTGGCTGCTTCTTGTGGCGTTTGGAACAATGGTCCAATGTCCACGTCAAAACCTACATCGGCATAACCAGTAGCAACTACTTTTGCACCACGATCGTGTCCGTCCTGACCCATTTTGGCAATCATGATACGAGGACGACGACCCTCTTTTTTAGCGAATTCATCGGCTAATTGACGCGCTTTTTCAAAGCTTTCGTCATTTTTTATTTCTTTACTATACACACCACTAAAACTTCTAATTTGTGCTTTGTATCTTCCAAAAACGCTTTCTAATGCATCACTAATTTCGCCAAGAGTAGCTCTGTTTCGTGCTGCATCTACAGCTAGATCTAGTAAGTTACCATTTCCTGTTTTAGCACACTCAGTAAGTTTTGCTAAACATTCAGCAACTTTAACGTTGTCACGCGTCGCTTTTATTTGTTCCAAACGCTCGATTTGTTGTTTACGAACGGTTTGGTTGTCTACTTCAAGGATATGTAATGGGTCTTCTTTTTCCAAACGGTATTTGTTCACCCCTACAATAATATCTTGTCCGCTGTCAATACGCGCTTGTTTACGTGCTGCAGCTTCTTCAATGCGAAGTTTCGGGATACCGGCTTCAATAGCTTTGGTCATTCCGCCCAGTTCTTCTACTTCTTCAATTAAAGCCCAAGCTTTTTCAGCAATTTCAGCCGTTAAGCTTTCTACATAATAACTTCCTGCCCAAGGATCTACCGTTTTACAAATTTTGGTTTCTTCCTGTAAAAAGATTTGAGTATTACGGGCAATACGTGCTGAGAAATCTGTTGGTAAGGCAATCGCTTCATCTAACGCATTGGTATGTAACGATTGTGTTCCTCCAAATGCTGCTGCTGCTGCTTCGATAGCTGTTCTGGCAACGTTGTTGAATGGATCTTGCTCGGTTAAACTCCAACCTGATGTTTGGCAGTGTGTTCTTAGCGCTAATGATTTGTCATCTTTGGGATTAAATTGCTTTAATAGTTTTGCCCAAAGCATACGACCTGCACGCATTTTTGCAATTTCCATAAAATGGTTCATTCCAATTGCCCAGAAAAAAGATAGACGAGGTGCAAATGTATCTACGTCCATTCCAGCCGCTAAACCGGTACGAATGTATTCCAATCCATCCGCTAAAGTATAAGCCAACTCAATATCGGCAGTGGCTCCGGCTTCTTGCATGTGATAACCAGAAATTGATATTGAATTGAATTTTGGCATTAATCTACTTGTGTATTCAAAAATATCGGCAATGATTTTCATCGATGGAGTAGGTGGGTAAATATAGGTATTACGCACCATGAATTCTTTTAGAATATCATTTTGAATCGTTCCTGATAATAGGCTAGGAGCAACACCTTGTTCTTCGGCAGCTACAATATAGAATGCCATGATAGGCAATACTGCACCATTCATGGTCATCGAAACCGACATTTCGCCTAACGGGATTTGGTCGAAAAGGATTTTCATATCCTCAACCGAATCGATGGCAACACCAGCTTTTCCTACGTCACCCACCACACGTTCGTGATCTGAATCATAACCACGGTGTGTAGCTAAGTCAAAGGCAACTGATAATCCTTTTTGTCCGGCAGCTAAGTTTCTTCTGTAAAAAGCATTACTCTCTTCAGCAGTTGAGAAACCAGCGTATTGACGGATTGTCCAAGGTCGGCGAACATACATGGTAGCATATGGACCACGTAAATTAGGCGCGAAACCTGCTCCAAATTCCAGATGTTCTAAACCTTGAATATCAGCTTCAGAATAAGAAGATTTTACTTCTATTCCTTCAGCTGTTGTGAAATTTTGCACTTCGACAGGCTCAGTGTGCAATTTCATATCTTCCGACTTTTGACCTTCGCCTTTCGACTCTAATGTAATATGTTGTATATTTTTTCGCATTATTATTCTATAACTTGAAATTGATAATGGCGGTAATTTATATTTTTGTTTTTGTTGTTAACCAAAGCTCCAACTGCGGCAGTTGCAACGCCTCCAGTGAAAACAGCCACTGCAGATTCATTACTTCCAGCTGCCAAAACACCAGATGTAGCTAATAAACCAGCACTTGCTCCAAAAAGAATGTTCTTTACTGTACGACCACCTTTAGGATAATGCTTAATACTAGCGATATTATTTATTTTAACTTCTGCACCATCAATAGTTATTGTTTCATTGTCTTTTACTGAAAAACTACCTACCATTTTTTTACGGTCTAAAGTTGTAATTTTTGTTCTTTGACCTTCTTCAAAAAGCACAGATTTACCAGTTGTTTTATTTGTTGCTTCAAACTTTTTTGTTTGTGCAAAAAACGTAAAACTTGTAAAGAC
>CAMLKV010000128.1 GCA_946480635.1 uncultured Flavobacterium sp. | reverse complement strand
TTAAAAATAACAAACACTTTTTACTTTCAGCTTCACCCGAAAGATATCTAAGAAAAGAAGGCTCAAAAATCATTTCTCAACCTATTAAAGGAACTTCTAAAAGATTTGAAGATGATACCTTAGATGAACAATCAAAAACGGAGTTGGAACAAAATCCTAAAGAGCGATCTGAAAATATAATGATTGTAGATTTAGTTCGAAATGATCTATCTCATACATCAACAAAAGGGTCAGTTGAAGTTGAGGAACTGTGTGGTATTTATACTTTTAAACAAGTACATCAAATGATTTCTACCATAGCATCTGAAGTAGAAGTAAACACTTCTCCTATAGAAATTTTAAAAACTACTTTCCCTATGGGAAGCATGACTGGAGCACCTAAAATTTCGGCAATGCAAATTATTGAAGAATTAGAAGAAACGAAAAGAGGTTTGTATAGTGGTGCTATTGGTTACTTCACTCCTACTGGCGATTTTGATTTCAATGTAGTCATTAGAAGTATTTTATATAATACTGAAGAGAAATATATCTCTTTCTCTGTTGGTAGTGCCATTACCGCACTTTCTGAACCTGAAAAAGAGTATGAAGAATGTCTTCTGAAAGCTAGAGCTATGCATGAGGTACTAGTAAGTTAAATTTCATACTTTTGAAAATGCTTCAACAATTGCAACAACACATTAAAAACAACTTACCTTTTCTTATTGGTAAAAAACTACTTCTAGCGGTTAGTGGAGGCATTGACAGCATGGTATTAGTTGATTTGTTTTCAAAACTTGATTTTGAAATTGGTGTTGCACATTGTAATTTTCAATTGCGTGGAGAGGAAAGTGATAAGGATGAAGACTTTGTTAGAATACAATGTGAAAAATATAAACTAAAAAGCTTTATTAAATCCTTTAACACTAATAGTTACGCTAAAGAAAATAAACTTTCAATTCAACAAGCTGCTCGTGAATTACGATACAATTGGTTTAATGAATTATTAGCATCAGAAGGTTTTGATTATCTTCTAACGGCTCATCATTTAGATGATTCTTTAGAGACATTCTTAATTAATTTTACCAGAGGAACAGGTGTCGAAGGATTAACTGGAATTCCAGAAGTGAATGGAAAAATTGTCAGACCACTACTAATTTTTTCTAGGTCAGCAATTGAAAATTACGCCAAAGAAAATAATATTGAATGGCGTGAAGATTCCAGCAATGCATCTGATAAATATTTTAGAAATAAAATTCGCCACAATATTGTTCCAGTTTTAAAAGAACTAAATTCTAATTTATTAGAATCTTTTGAAAATACTATTAAAAATCTTTCAGGAACAAATAGATTAGCTAAGGATGCGCTATCTTCTAAATTTGAAGATATTACTGACACAAAAAATGATGACATCTATTTCGATATCAATAAATTAATACTGCTCAAAAATTATAATTCATACATGTATGAATGGTTGAAACCATTTGGTTTTTCAGACTGGCAATCGGTATACGAACTAGTTCATAGTCAAACTGGAAAACAAATCTTTTCAGAAAATTATCGCCTTTTAAAAGACCGAAATCAACTCATACTTTCAAAAATAGAAATTGGTAATAATGATGAATTTTTTTTAATTGATGAGGATAAGAATTATATAATAAAACCAATAAATTTATCAATTTGTAACCAAAGTTACATTTCTGAACCTACTAAGTCATGTATTTTTGTTGATAAAGTTAAGTTAAAGTTTCCCTTAAAGCTTCGAAAATGGCAAGAAGGTGATTATTTTTACCCCTCTGGAATGCAAGGGAAAAAGAAAGTAAGCAAGTACTTCAAGGATGAAAAGTTTTCATTAATTGATAAAGAAAACACTTGGTTACTTTGCTCAGATAATGAAGTCATTTGGATTATAAACCATCGTGCAGACCAACGATTTTTAGCAAACAATAACACACAACAAATATTAAAAATAGAATTACAGTAATGAAAAAACTATTCGCCTCAATTCTTTTAGTTTTAACAAGCTTTTTTGGAACATCCCAAATTTTAGATCCCGTTTCTTGGAAAACTTCTGTTGAGAAAAAATCGGATACCGAATTTGTATTAGTACTTGATGCTACAATAGAACACGAATGGCACATGTTCTCTCAATTTACACCAGACGGAGCTTCCTTACCAACGGTTATACAATACAAAAATGCCAAAGGAAACTATGAATTAGTTGGTAAAACCAAAGAGAGTCCGTACAAAAAAGTATACAGCGATATTTTTGAAGTTGACGAATATTTGTTTGAAAATAAAGCACAATTCCGCCAAACGATCAAAATCACAAATCCTAAAGTAACTTCTGCTAAAGTTTATATTGAATACCAAGTTTGTAAAGAAGCATGTATTCAACAAGACAAAACTTTTGATATTAAATTGCCTGTGTCTTCAACTACTGAAACACAAGTAAATGAAGACAAAAAAAACACTGCAATTATTACTGAAGACACTTCAAAGATCATTGCAGTTCCGCTAATTACTGAAGAAAATAAACCTGATAATTTAAACAGTAATGTTGAGCCTGTAAAAAAGACAAATTCTAACGAAAACAAAAGTCTTTGGTCTATTTTTCTTTTGGCTTTTTTAGGTGGTTTTGCAGCCCTTTTAATGCCATGCATCTTCCCAATGATCCCTATGACAGTTAGTTTTTTCACAAAACAAAGTAAAACGAAAAGTGAAGGAATTAGAAATGCTGTGATTTACGGTTTATCTATCATTGCTATCTACGTTATTTTAGGTTCAATTATTACAGCTGTTTTTGGCGCTGAAGCATTAAATGAATTATCAACAAGTGTTTGGTTCAATTTAATATTCTTTGGATTGTTAATTGTTTTTGCTTTTTCATTCTTAGGTGCTTTCGAAATTGTTTTACCTAGTTCTTGGGCAACTAAACTTGATTCACAAGCCGATAAAGGAGGAATTATTGGAATTATTTTTATGGCGCTTGCTTTAGCTGTAGTTTCTTTTTCATGCACAGGCCCTATCGTTGGAACGTTATTAGTAGAATCGGCTTCAAAAGGAGGAATTGCACCTATTGTAGGTATGCTTGGTTTCTCATTAGCAATCGCTTTACCGTTCATGTTATTTGCAATGTTTCCAGGATGGTTAAATTCACTACCAAAATCTGGAGGATGGTTAAATACTGTAAAAGTTTCTTTAGGTTTTCTAGAATTAGCTTTTGCATTTAAATTTTTATCAAATGCCGACTTAGTTTTACAAAAGCATTGGTTAGAAAGAGAATTATTCATAGCTATTTGGATTGGTATTTTTGGAGCTTGGGCCTTATATTTATTTGGTAGATATATGTTGCCACACGACTATGAAAAAGCTGATAAAATTGGAGTTGGAAGACTTTCAATGGCTATAATTGTGACTGCGTTTACTTTTTATATGATACCTGGTTTATGGGGAGCTCCTTTAAAAATTTTAAGCGGATTAACACCCCCTTCGACTTATAGAGAAATCCCTAATCGTTCAGGCAGTTCTAATACAACTACAAAATCTGATTTGCCAGAACATGCTCATTTTGGACCACATGGTATTGTAACTTTTGATGATTATGAAACGGGCCTTGCTTATGCAAAAAAAGTAAATAAACCTGTATTACTAGACTTTACAGGAGATGCTTGTGCTAATTGTCGTAAAATGGAAGATAATGCCTGGTCAAATCCTGAAGTTTTGTCAATATTAAAAGAAAAACTAGTAGTAATTTCTTTGGTATGTGACCGAAAAATAGAATTACCAAAGGAACAACAATACATTTCAAAAACGACTGGAAAAGAAGTTGTAACTATTGGAAATAAGTGGAGTGATTTACAAATCACTCGATATAAAAGTAATTCACAACCATTATATGTTATTTTAGACAATGAAGGAAATGATTTATCAAAACCTATTGCATATACATCAGACATTCTAGAATACAAATCTTGGTTAGAAAACGGAATTAAAAACTTTAAATAATAAAAAAGCCCTCTAAGTGAGGGCTTTTTTATTACAACTTATATATATTTGTACTATTACAAGCCATAAATATAATATAAGCCATGTTACTCAAAGTCTTTGGAAGCGCCGTTTTTGGCGTTGATGCCACAATTATCACTATAGAAGTAAATATTGAAAAAGGAATAGGTTATCATCTAGTAGGACTTCCCGACAACACTATTAAAGAGAGCAATTATCGCATTGCAGCAGCTCTTAAAAACAATAATTATAATTTTCCTGGGAAAAAAATAACCGTAAATATGGCTCCTGCCGATTTGCGCAAAGAAGGTTCTGCTTACGATTTGACCATTGCTATGGGAATTTTAGCAGCATCTGGACAAATAAATTCAGAGGAAGTTGGCAAATATATCATCATGGGAGAACTTTCCTTAGATGGTGGTTTACAACCCATAAAAGGAGCTTTATCAATAGCAATAAAAGCAAAGGAAGAAGGTTTTAAAGGTTTCTTTTTACCAAAGCAAAATGTAAAAGAAGCTGCAATCGTATCTGGTATTGATGTTTATGGTATTGAAAATGTGGTAGAAATTATTGACTTTTTTGAAGGTAAAGGAACAATTGAACCTACAACAATTAATACACGAGAAGAGTTTTATAAAACTTTAGACTTTCCTGAATTTGATTTTGCCGAAGTACGAGGACAAGAATCCATAAAGCGTTGCATGGAAATTGCGGCATCTGGAGGTCATAACGTAATTCTTATTGGTCCTCCTGGAGCAGGAAAAACAATGTTGGCGAAACGTTTACCAAGTATCTTGCCGCCTATGACTCTAAAAGAAGCTTTAGAAACCACAAAAATTCATAGTGTTGCAGGAAAAGTAAAAGACTCTGGATTAATGAATCAACGCCCATTTAGAGCACCACATCACTCAGCTTCAAGCGTTTCATTAGTTGGTGGAGGAAGTTATCCACAACCTGGTGAAATTTCGTTATCGCATAATGGTGTTCTCTTTTTAGATGAATTACCTGAATTTAAAAGGGAAGTTCTTGAAGTAATGCGTCAACCACTGGAAGATCGAGAAGTAACAATCTCCAGAGCTAAATTTACTATTACTTATCCTTCATCTTTTATGCTTGTTGCAAGTATGAATCCTAGTCCTGGTGGATATTTTAATGACCCTAATGCTCCTGTTAGCTCTTCTCCTAACGAAATGCAACGTTATTTAAGTAAAATTTCAGGGCCTTTATTAGATAGAATTGACATTCATATCGAAGTTACTCCTGTACCTTTTGAAAAGCTTACGGATAATAGATCTACAGAAAGCAGTAAAGAAATTAGAAAACGAGTTACAAGTGCAAGAGAAATTCAAAGTAATCGTTTTGAGAAATATGAACACATTCATTATAATGCTCAAATGACTACAAAACAAATACGTGAATATTGCAAATTAGACGAAGAATCTTTACAGCTTTTAAAAAATGCAATGGAGCGATTAAATTTATCGGCTAGAGCTTACGACAGAATTCTAAAAGTATCAAGAACCATTGCAGATTTAGAAAACTCAGAAGCAATTAAATCACATCATATCGCAGAAGCTATTCAGTACAGAAGTCTAGACAGAGAGGGATGGCTAGGTTAATTTTGGAGCGCTATATTTTTTATCATTCCTTTAAAAATAAAAAAATGAAAAGGTAACATACTATACCAATATAGTCTACCTAAAATTCCTTTAGGTCTAAAAGTGGCTATTTGGTGTAGTATGTCATTTTCATCTATTTTAAATTCCAGCCAAGCTTCACCTGGCACTTTCATTTCGGCAAAAAGAAGTAATCTCTTTTTATCTTTATCTGCCAATATAACTCTCCAAAAATCCAAAGAATCGCCATTATCCAAATGATTTGGATTGGTTCTTCCTCTTCGCAAACCAACTCCTCCAAACAGTCTATCTATAAAGCCTCTGATTTTCCATAACCAATTGCCATAATACCAACCTTTTTCTCCACCAATTGACCAAATATTATTTAAAGCTGAGCTAACATTATACAATTTCATTCTTTGGTAATCTTTTAAACATCCATATTTTGGAACTTCCACATAGCTTCTTAAATTTAAACTATTACTACTAGATAAACTGTCTTTCCAGCTCGACACAACCAAATTTTGTTCTATTTTTTTAAAAGCTAACTTAATTGCATCTGTATAAGAAATTGGTTTTATGCCTAACATTTTTTGTAAATCGTTATTTTTACAAATGACTTCAACCTTCATACTGTCTACCAAACTTTTTGCAAGTTTAAAGCTTGTAGAAGTGACGAAATAAAGCCAATAAGAAGATAATTTTGGCGACATAAAAGGAACTCCTACGATAATAATTTTTAATCCTCGTATTTTTGCATACAATTGCATCATTTGTTTGTATGTCAAAATATTTGGTCCTCCTATATCAAAAGATTTACCAAAACATTGTTCATTATTTACCACTCCCAATAAATATTGTATAACATCACGAATGGCTATGGGTTGTGATTTTGTTAAAACCCATTTAGGGGTTATCATCACGGGTAATTTTTCACATAAATCTCTAATTATTTCAAAAGAAGAACTCCCTGAACCAACTATAATTCCTGCTCT
>CAMLKV010000127.1 GCA_946480635.1 uncultured Flavobacterium sp. | reverse complement strand
GCTACTTTTTTTTGATTTTCATTTGCATAAAATATTACCGAACGATACTGAGAACCTCTATCTGCCCCTTGTCCATTCAATTGTGTAGGATCATGAACCGTGAAAAATACTTTAAAAATTTCGTCTAGATTCGTTTTACTAGGATCATACTTTATCTGAACCGCTTCGGCAAAACCAGTCGTTCCGGTAGAAACATCTTCATACGTGGGATTTTTAATACTTCCACCAGAATATCCAGATTCCGCAGAAATAACTCCGTCAAGACCATCAAAAACAGCTTCGATACACCAAAAACAACCTCCGCCCAAAGTAATCGTTTCCATTTTTGGTTTTGCTTGTTGCGCAAAAAGTACAGCGGGAAGAAACGCCATTAAATACAGTAACTTTTTCATCTTAATTCTTTTTTGGTTTCATATCTGGCTCAAAATCTAACGAAACCGAATTCATACAGTAACGTTTACCTGTAGGCTCTGGACCATCGTCAAACAAATGCCCTAAATGTCCTCCACATCTTCCGCACAATGCTTCTACTCTATTCATGCCATAGGATTTATCTTCTTTAAACACGATACTTTTTTTATTTACTTGCTCAAAAAAACTTGGCCATCCACATGAACTCGCAAACTTAGCATCAGAACGAAAAAGTGTGTATCCGCAAGCGGCACAATAATAGGTTCCTTTACCAGTATAATTCCAATATTTCCCTGTAAAAGCCGCTTCTGTATTGGCTTTTCTAGACACTAAGTATAAATCTTCGGGCAAAATTGACTTCCATTCTGCGTCTGATAAATGAAGCTTTTTTTCGTCTGTATGAGAGTAGTACTTATGTTTTGCTACATTTTGAGCTTGCAAAGGCATTACAAGTCCCAATAAAAAAACAAAGCAACTCATCTTTAAAAACTTAACTAACATATTTTCTTCTATTTTAAATTATACTACTAATGTATATCTCTTTTAAAATCCAATTTGTAAGCTATATTACATGTCTGTAGTGCTTTAACAAATGATTAAGAAAGTATTCTTATTAGAAGCCTTGCTTAAATGATACTCCTAAAGTAAAAGCTCTTGTTAAACCATCAGGTCGAACTTCGCGAACTACAAAAGGAGTTGCGATAGAAGTCTCAATACTACTATTGGCGCTTATTTTATAATTGGCGATTACATTTCCATTGATTGTTAATCCGTCAGAATTTGCTATTTCAACGCTGTTTCCAAATTGATTAACGTAAGAGTCATTTCCTAAATGGTATATAAACAACATATTAGGTTTTAAAGAAAGCTTTTCATTTAATAATAAAATTCGATAGGTAGCTCTAAACAACACATCCGATTTACGGTGAAACAAATTGGTTGATTCAAATTTATCTGTGGGTGACAAAGCTGATAAATAAGAGTTTTTATTGTCATGTAAAGGAATTTGAGCAGCTACATTGAAATCCCATTTTTTCACGCTAGCTTCAAGCCCTCCAATAATATCAAAAGTTCCCAAACTGGATTGATACGGCATAGGCAATGAAACATTGTTTATTTTATCATTACCTGATGTTAAAGGAATTTTTACTCCTAAAAGACCTGACCATTTTAAATTATTGGCATCAGGATTGAATTTATAATTTCCAGTCAAGAAAACATCTCCAA
Organism: uncultured Flavobacterium sp.; assembly: GCA_946480635.1. The sequence continues at coordinate 4,964 of CAMLKV010000127.1, read as the reverse complement.
CATTACTTCTTGTGCCAAAACTACCATTAGCAACCGTTCCAGTTAATTTAGCATTTACAGCAAATTTGTCTGAAAACAAACGTGTATAACTAGCATAGGGTGAAAAAATGGTAACATCTTCTTCCCCAATTCCATAAACACCTCCAATTTCAATCAAGTTCTTTTTTTCAGTAGTAGCAGCTTTAAATGAGTTTCCTACAGAGCAAAATCCGGCATCACTACAGCCCTGAGCTGATATCTGTTGAAGATAAAAAACCATCAACATGAAAATTATATTTTTAAAATTCTTAATCATATTATTTATTTCAGGTAACTAGTTTGAATTAAGTTTAGCAACTGCATACAAATGATTGTATTGTTGACAATGTATAAGTACATACGGATAATCTGTTATTACGGTTTCAGAAGGAATTGAATAAACACTATTTCCGTTTCCAGCAAAATTTCCGAGATTAACATATTGAGATGGAGTATCAGATTTTGACAAATAAACTTTTAAATCTGGACCAGAAGATACATTTGCATCTTCGATTTCTAACTTATGTCCTCCATTATCAAAATACACTTTCACCATTCCGGTGGCATTAATACCTGAAGTAGGCACAAAACTACCTGTGTATTTTAAAACAGCTCCTTCAAGAATCGAGACATTATTTTCTTTTCGAGTCAATTCGCCTTCTTTTTCACATGATAACATGAACAAGGCCACTAAGATTAACAAATACTTATTCATAACGTAAAGATTTATACTATCAAAATTATTTAGTTTCGAGCAGCCAAAATGTTAGCTAGGTTACATTAGAATATATTTGTTATAGTTTCTTTTTTTACATTCATTTACAGAGACGAGAAGAAAAAGTAGCAGCATTTGCTTCATGATTAATCCTTCGGCACATGGTTGGGTAGACAAATTTTTCTTTGAGCAAAACTCACAAGAGCAATTTAACTTATATGACTTTGAAAGTTTTTATGTAGCCACAAGGAAAACAGGCTTTTTAGTTGGTTATGCTACCCATTTTGTAACAACCAAAAAAATAGAAACCAAAGGTTTAACAACCGAGGAAATTTCTAAAATAGCACTTTTAAACTCTCTATTTGGTGTTTTCCAAATTGCCAATGCTAATTCTGAAGAATTCGTTCAAAAATGTGTGGCTTTCTACAAAGAGTTACATCCAAAAAACTCAGGCCTTTTAGATATCTTTCTTCCAACAGATTCACCGGAAAGTAAACTTGAAAAAATCATTGCTAATAGAATTAAAACGAATGACAATATTATAAGTAAAAACTTTTCGCATATCTTGACGAATGCCTTGCTTTTTATTGATGTATTGGCTTTTAAACGTTTTATTGAAACAGAAAGCTTTCCTAAAAAGTATCTAAAAAAGATTGAAGAAATTATTGTAAGTGTGGTTTCAATAGCGTTGAATACTAAAGAAACCAAATCAAACTATGATGATTTGCTTCAAAAATTATTTGAATCGTCGGTACGTTATTCAAAATTTGAAAAATCGGCTAAAGAAACTTCGTTGCAAAATATCGATTTTTCCTATTTAGATGACGATTATGAGCGTTATTATCTGATTGATATAGCAAATATGGCACTTTGGAATGATGGACAAATTGAAAGCTCTGAAAAGAACTTTTTATTTGATCTAGCCAAAGAACTAAAAATTTCTGCAGATTTTGTTGAAAGTAGCATCACCGATATGAATACTTTTTTGACCGAAAACAAGTCATCAATTCCTTATTTTAATTATTCAAACCCAGTTAAGCATTTCTACGATCAAACAACTTCAAATGTACAAACACTGGTACAGCGAAATAAAACTAGATTGCTTCTGGAGATTTCACAAAGTAAAGAGTTAATGACACTTTTACGTAAATCGGCTACAGAAAAATTAACTCCAGAAGAAAAGAAAAAAGTTAGAAATCAAATTCTTGACATCTGTAAAAGTATTCCGTCACTAACAATCTTTCTTGTTCCTGGAGGAAGTTTACTATTACCTATTCTAATAAAATTCATACCACAACTACTTCCTTCGGCTTTTAACGAAAATTTAGACAAAAACATGTAATAAGTTTTTCTTATTGTTTTTATATTTGAATAAAATTTTATTATAAATGACTATCACTCAATTACAATATGTTTTGGCAGTTGCCGAATACAAAAACTTTACTCTTGCAGCCGAAAAATGTTTTGTTACACAACCTACTTTGAGTATGCAAATTCAAAAAGTAGAAGAAGAACTTGACATCGTAATCTTTGACCGAAGTAAAAAACCGATTCAGCTCACTGAAGTTGGTCAAAAAATTGTAGCTCAAGCAAAAAACATTGTAAATGAAGCTGATAGAATCCAAGATATTGTAGATCAACAAAAAGGATATATTGGTGGAGAATTTCGATTAGGGATAATTCCAACCATTATGCCTACTCTATTGCCAATGTTCTTGAATAATTTTATCAAAAAGTATCCAAAAGTAAAGCTAATTATAGAGGAATTAAACACTGCTGAAATAGTCACAAAATTAAAAAACGGACATTTAGATGCAGCCATCGCTGCTACACCTCTTGAAGAAGAGAAAATTAAAGAAGTAGTTCTATACTATGAACCTTTTATGGTTTATATTCCTGAAGGTCATGCTAAATTTGAAAAAAAAGAACTTGATGTTGATGATTTAAATGTTGATGAAATTTTACTTTTACAAGACGGTCATTGTTTTAGAGAAGGTATTTTGAATATTTGCAAAAGTAAATCTCAGTCTAGCGAAAATAAATTTCAAATAGAAAGTGGAAGTTTTGAAACTCTAATTAAACTATCTGATGAAGGCTTAGGAATGACATTACTGCCTTACTTACACACATTAGATTTTAATGATAAAGAAAAAACTAAGCTTCGTCATTTTTCAGATCCTAAACCTTCAAGGGAAGTGAGTTTAATTTTCCCAAAGAACGAATTAAAAATTCATATTATAGACGCTTTAAGAAATGTAATTTCGGGAGTATTGAGAGGAGCAATCGCTTTCCAGAATGTAGAAATTATAAGTCCATTACATAAAAAATAAAAAAGAAGCTAAATAGCTCCTTTTAAGTTCACGTTTTTTCTGTTAAGTTAGACATCAACAATGTGAATACATTGTTTCAATTCTGGTTTTTCACTTGTGAAATACAACAGCCATTTTTTTAGATGTTCTAGTTCATAAGGAAGTAAATTTCTAACAGCTTTCTTTAACTCTTTTGTAAAAAGTTTAATGTCAAAGCTAACTTTTTCAAGTACGTTTTTGGTGTAATCGTAAATCATTCGGGGCATACTCACTTTGCTTAATAATGAAACAATTGACTTAAGAACTCATTATAAATTTATTACTTTTTGTCGTTAAAAAGCAAATAAAATCGATGAAATGCAATTTTAACTTTTATTTCACTAACTTTACTTACAAAGTCAATGAAAACGACAAATAAAAAAGGGAACTAATAGTTCCCTTTTTTATTTATACGGTTAAATAGATTTCACATTTTCTAAGTTCTGGTTTTCCTTTGGTAAAACTAAAGAACCATTTAGCTAATTCTTCTATTTCGTAAGGTAAAAGCATTTTTACCGCTTTTTCAAGTTCCTTACCAAACAAAGCTGGATCAAAACTGACTCTTTCAAGAATCGATTTTGTGTAGTCAATCATTTGTCTTGACATATGTAAAAATTTTGTGGTATTGATATTCTCAAATTTACTAAATTTTCAAAAACAAAACACGTAAATACTATTAAATTTTCCTTAAAAATTCTTAAACGCAATAAACATTTCTCTCTTTCCAGGAGGTCCTGGAACTTTTTTAACTTCGAAACCAGCTTCATTCATTGCTCTCTTAACAACTCCTCGAGCTGCATATGTAACTAGAATGCCTTTTTCTTTTATAGCTTTAAACATTTTAGTAAAAATATCAACACTCCAAAGTTCCGGTTGAAAAGGGTAACCAAAAGCGTCAAAGTAGACGATATCAAATTGATTAGCATCATCAATATCATGAAAAAACTGTTTCCGTTTCATTAGCGTAAAGTTTTCAGATATATCAGTTTCTTTTCCCCACTCTGTATTATGCATTAATATAAAAGCCTCTTTAAACTTTTCTGCTTTAAGCTCATCAACATAATTCATATGTTCAATTTCTTCTTTAGAAACAGGATATGCTTCTACTCCTACATAATTTATCGTTAAATCTCTTTGTTTAGATTCTAAAAAGGTAATAAAAGCATTTAAACCAGTCCCAAAACCTATTTCTAAAATGGAAACGGACTTATCTTCTAACAAAGAAAGTCCGTTTTTGATAAATACATGATAAGCCTCTTGAATGGCTCCATGTTTAGAATGATAACATTCTCCCCAATCCGCTAACTGAATTGTTGTAGAACCGTCATCAGTCTTTATAATTTTACGTTCCAATTATTTTATGTATAATTTTTTAATTCTCACAATAGGTCCTCCACATTTTACCTCATGGCATTTCACACATTCATCTATACTTGAATTAAAATGTTCTTTGGCATTTTTAGGATCTTCATAAATCATTTTCTGTGATTGAATGAAAGCTAATGCGTGTGATTTGAAGAATTCATCGTTTTCTTGCTTGTCAGTCATTACAGCTTTATGAATTTTTAAGAAATGCTGCGGAAACGCTCCTATTGTATCTCCTTTTATAATTCTTTGTTTTAAACGTTCGTTATCAACATACATTTGCTCCATGAGCATTGCCATTTCTGACATTTCGTACATTTCAAACTTTTTTTCTTCTTTAGCTGGCAGCTCACATTTCTCTTGTTTTTTTTCACAAGAAAAAAATAAAGCAATGATTGGTAAGATAAATAAAACCCTCATTATGATTTTTTAATTAAAAATTTCGTCTTTTGATTTTTTAAATGAAATTTTGGGGTCCACCAATTATCGATTTTGGAATTTTGGACATGTTTATTAAC
>CAMLKV010000126.1 GCA_946480635.1 uncultured Flavobacterium sp. | reverse complement strand
TGATAGTCTTGCAATTTTTAAAATTCCGAAGGATAAAAAAATAATCAAAGAAGGATTGATTGTTGCGCTTGATGATGTTAGAGATCCTGGCAATCTTGGTACAATAATTCGACTTTGTGATTGGTTTGGAATAAAACAATTAATTTGCTCTGAACAAACTGTCGATTTATACAACCCAAAAGTTGTTCAAGCAACGATGGGCTCAATATCTAGAGTGAACGTAAGCTATGTAGATTTGAAAGAAACTTTACAGGAGTTAAGGTTACCAGTATATGGGACTTTTATGGATGGAGAAAACATTTATAAAACCAATTTACAGCAAAATGCGGTTATTGTTTTAGGAAACGAAGCCAATGGAATTTCTTCAGAAATTGAAAAAATTGCAACCCACAAAATTGCCATTCCAAGATTTGGTGATTTGCAAGTGACAGAAAGTTTGAATGTTGCAACAGCAACAGCAATTGTATTAAGTGAATTTAGGAGAGGAACTTAACTCTTGCTTAGTGGAAAGCAAAATTAATAAACACGCCACGAGTTGACATTGAAGCCACATTTCCTGTCCATGGACTGTTTGGATCATTGTCAGGAATTAATTCATTTTTCATTCCAAAGACACCTCTTATTGATGGAGAAAATTTGAAATATTCAAAATATAAATCAATTCCAACTCCTAGTTCGTAGTTATTACTGTTGTTAACCATTCTAAACCTATCTGCCGAATTATCATCTACAGAATCTGAATTGCTTGTAAGGTTCAAGGAATTTGAAACACCACCTATTAAATATGGTTTCACATTTCCAATTCTTTTGGAAGAAAATTTAAGTAATAATGGGAAATGTATATAAGTAGATTTTACTTCTCTTAAAGCATCAACAGGGTCTGATATGTTTTGAAAGTGTAAGTTTCTTTGTCCATATGATAAGCCTGGTTCAAAACGCAAATCAAAATGTTCTGTTAGTCTTAAATTAGCAATTAATCCAACGTTGAATCCCATTTGACTATCAACGATGATGTCTTTGTCGTCAAATTTCTTATCAATTTTAAAGTCGTAATTATTAAAGCCTAAATAGAAACCAAAATGAATTCGTTGTTTGTCAAAGTTTTCAAGGTTTATAATAGGTTTTCTGGCAAACATACTTTTGCTAAATACCTGTGCATTAGTTATTGTCGAGGCGATTAAAAAAACTAGGATGAAGAGTCTTTTGCTCATTTTATTATTTTTTTGTTGCACTATAAATGGTAGCTACACCAAATGTTTGCGGAAGGTGTTTTACATCTATAAACCCAATTTTTTCTAAAATATTGTTTAAGGCTTTACCATATGGAAAAATTGATGCTGAATCAGATAGATACTTGTATGCAACTTTGTCTTTTGAGAACATTTTTCCAATAAGTGGAAGGATGTTTTTCGTGTAAAAATTATAACCTTGTTTAAAAGGAAATTTTTCAGGTACAGAAGTTTCTAAAATAACGAATATACCGTTTGGTTTTAATACCCTTAATATTTCAGATAAACCTAGTTCTAGATTTTCAAAATTTCTAATTCCAAATGCTACTGTTATGGCATCAAACGAATTGTCTTCAAAAGGAATTTTCTCAGAATCGCCTAAAACCATTTCTATTCTGTTTGAAAAGTTTTTTTGAGCAATTTTTTGTTTTCCTACTTCCAGCATTCCTGCAGAAATGTCTAAACCAATTATTTTTTCAGCTTTTGTATTTGACAATAAGATTGCTAAATCTCCAGTTCCTGTCGCTACATCTAATATAGTAGAAGGATTTTTAGCCGAAACCATTTTTAAAATCTTTTTACGCCATTTTACATCTACTCCAAATGAAATTACTCTGTTCAGATTGTCATAATTGTCTGATATATTATCAAACATTTTTGCTACCTGTTCTTTCTTTCCTTCGTCGGAATTTTTGTATGGTTTAGTACTAATTGACATAAAAATAATTTCAGCAAATATAGAATTTAATTTTGAAACCCTGAAAAACAGGTATCTGGTCGATGTTTATATAATGTTTATCGTTTTTTCTAACTGAAAACGGGTATTTTTTAAAATACTAACTATTTGGTATTGTGACAATTAAAATAAAGTGTTAAATTTATCTTCTAATTACGTCGGAAATGAGTTTTATTACTTAGTGGTGTATTTAAGGTAAAATAATTGACACGATTGTTTTATAAACGCAATCAAGGACGGTTTTTAGTATCGTTTTTTTAAAGTGTCACAAACGTTCTTTGGGTTAAATTTGTTTTTGGAAATTTTAGTTTTGTTGCGTTACTTTAGTGGTATTTGGTAATGCGGCGTTAGAGATTCTAATATCCGTTTTTTATTGGCCATTATAGGTTTGGTTGAACAGTAGAAAACAAAATTGGATTGCTATTACATCAAGACGACAGTATTAGAGAAGAACACTTCGTAATGAAGTGTTTTTTTTTGCGCTATTTTTTGAGTCTTTGATAGGTTTCAAACGTGAAGGAATGTTTGTGCTTTTCATCTTGATTATGAAATTCAGATGATATGAGTTTCCATTCAGAAGAATTTATTTCTGGGAAAAAAGTATCAGCTTCAAACTTTTCATGTACTCGTGTTAATTCAATCGAATCTGCCATTGAAATGCTTTGTTTGTAAATTTCTCCTCCGCCTATAATAAATATTGTTTCGGTTTTGGGACATACTTCAATAGCTTTTTCTAAATTATTAACTATAATACAGCCTTCGGGAGCAGTATAATCTTTACTCCTTGTTATAATAACATGTGTTCTATTAGGAAGCGGTTTGGGGAACGATTCAAATGTTTTTCGCCCCATTATGATGTAATGACCTGTTGTAAGTGATTTAAATCTTTTAAAATCGTCTGGCAGATGCCAAAGCAAATCATTGTCTTTGCCAAGTTCATTGTTTTCACCAGCTGCCGCTATTAGTGTAATCATTATGTATTGTTTTGATCTAAATCTTTTTGTAGTTGTTCTATTTTGCGTTCTTGTTTAGCAATTAGTTTGTCGATTTGTGTTCGCTCCCAGTTTTTGTTCATAAAACTATCGGTTATAAAAACACGTATGAAGTGTAGTACAAAAATAAAACACCAAATCGTAATTGCCCATAAAAACCAATTAGAATCAGGAAAAACACCAAGAAGTTTATTAGCAATTACAAAAAATATACTTCCTAAAACAAATAATACAAAGTGATAATACAGGCGTTTTTTTTGCTTTAATCGCAAACGCGCATATTCGTATAGTTCATGTTGGTTTATATCCATAAGGTTTAGTTTACGGATTTAAAGATAGAAGTTTTTTTGTAAAAATAAAATTACACTGCTACCTGTCCTTTAATATGTGGATGCGGGTCATAATCAACTAAAGTGAAATCTTCGAATTTGAAATCGAATATATTTTTTATTTCAGGATTCAAAATCATTTTTGGTAATGGTTTTGGATCACGGGTCAATTGTAATTCTAACTGCTCAAAATGATTGTTATAGATATGAGCATCACCAAAAGTATGAATGAATTCTCCAGGTTGTAAATCGCAAACTTGAGCTATCATTAAAGTAAATAGTGCATAAGAAGCTATGTTAAAAGGAACTCCTAAAAAGATGTCGGCACTACGTTGGTACAATTGACATGATAATTTCCCATCAGCTACATAAAACTGAAAGAAAGCATGACAAGGAGGTAAAGCAGCTTTGCCATTTGAAACATTTTCTGCAAATGATTTTGAAGTATCTGGTAGAACCGAAGGGTTCCATGCAGAAACTAACATTCTACGGCTATTTGGATTTGTTTTTAATGTTTCGATTAGCTCTGTAATTTGATCTATTTCTTCGCTATTCCAGTTACGCCATTGATGGCCGTAAACAGGTCCTAAATCACCATTTTCATCTGCCCATTCGTCCCAAATGCGTACCCCATTTTCTTTTAAATAAGCAATATTGGTTTCTCCTTTTAAGAACCATAAAAGTTCGTGTACAATAGATTTAAGATGCAGTTTTTTTGTGGTTACCATTGGGAAACCATCACTTAAATCAAAACGCATTTGGTAACCAAAAACACTTTTGGTCCCCGTTCCTGTTCTATCTCCTTTTTGATTTCCGTTTTCTAAAACGTGCTTAACTAAATCTAAATACTGTTTCATTTTATGATTCTCTTTTCGAAATTTCGTCTCTTATCTTTGCTGCTTTTTCATAATCTTCATCCTGAACAGCTTGCTCTAGCATTTCATGTAATTCAGACAAACTGTATGTTGTGTATGAGCTTTTAGGTTCATCGCTTTCTTCTAAGCCAAATGTTTCTGGAGTAGAAAGAATATCGTCTAAATTTTCAGGATTTTCTGTGTCAGGATTCACTTTAAGATAAATTCCGGCTTTGTCTAGAATGTTTTTGTAAGTAAAAATAGGCGCGTTAAAACGTAATGCAAGTGCTATAGCATCAGAAGTTCTGGCGTCTATAATTTCTTCAATTTTATCACGTTCACATATCATACTTGAATAGAAAACTCCATCAACTAACTTGTGAATGATTACTTGTTTGATAACTATATCAAATCGTTCAGCAAAATTTTTGAACAAATCATGTGTTAATGGGCGGGGAGGTTTAATCTCTTTTTCTAAGGCGATTGCGATAGATTGTGCTTCGAATGCACCAATAACGATTGGTAATTTTCTATCACCATCAACCTCATTTAAAATTAATGCATAAGCGCCATTTTGTGTTTGACTGTATGATATTCCTTTTATGGATAATTTTACTAAACTCATTGAGGTTTTGATTGTGTTTTTTAGATTGCAAAAATGCAATTTCGTTTATCATATAATCCTGATTGTTCCGCCAGTTTACTACGTTAATGTGTAGTGAAAATACTTTTTGTTTGTTTGTTTAAACAAAAAGATTGTAACGGATAACAGAAACATTGTATGCAAAGTAACGAAAAACTTTCGCTTCTTAAAATAAAAAAGAGCCACAAAATGTGACTCTTTTCAACATAGTTTTCAATACTATGATTATGAATTTTGAGCTTTGAAAGCTTTTAATTTTTCGATTAATGCAGGAACTACTTGAAAAGCATCACCAACAACTCCGTAATCAGCTACTTTAAAGAAAGGAGCTTCTGGGTCAGAATTGATTGCAACTTTAACTTTTGAAGAGTTAACTCCAGCAATGTGCTGAATTGCTCCAGAGATACCTATTGCTATATATAAATTTGTTGCAACTGGCTTTCCTGTTTGTCCTACGTGCTCACTGTGAGGTCTCCATCCTAAGTCAGATACTGGTTTTGAACAAGCCGTTGCAGCTCCTAAAACTGCGGCTAATTCTTCAATCATTCCCCAGTTTTCTGGACCTTTTAATCCACGACCACCAGAAACTACCACGTCGGCATCTGCAATTGTAACTTTTCCTGAGCCTTTTTCTACTGATTGTACTTTTACACCAAAATCTGCGTCAGAAATTGATGGAGCAAAATCTTCAGTAGTTGCAGCTCCGTTTGATTCTACTAAACCAAAACTGTTTTTTCCAATAGCCAAAACTTTTACATCTGTATCAATTTGAGTGATATTGAAAGCTTTGTTTGAGAAAGCATTTCTTTTTACTTGGAATGGAGAAGTGCTTAATGGTAAAGCTACTACATTTGATGCGTAACCAGCGTTTAAGTTAACAGCAACAAGTGGTGCAGTATATAAACTGTCTGTAGTTGATGATAGGATAACTATTTTTGCTCCTTCTTTTTCTGCTGCTTGTTTGATAGCGTCAGCATAAGCTTTTGCAGTGAAGTTAGCTAATTTATCGTTTGTTACTTTTAGTACTTTATCTACTCCGTATTTCCCTAATTCTGAAACGTCACCTGCATTGATTGTTAAAGCAGTAACGGTTGTGCCTGTTGATTCGGCAATTTTTTTTGCGTATGAAGCTAATTCAAAAGCTACTTTTTTGAATTTTCCTTCTGCTGATTCTGCGTATATTAAGATTGACATAATATTTTATATTTTATATTTTAGATTTCAAATTTTTGAAAATGAAATCTAAAATGATTGTTGATTTTAGATTTTGAAGTGAATCAAAAATGTTGGTTTAGATTTAGTACTGCGCTTTGCAATCTAAAATCTAAATTCTACAATCTTAAATCACCTTAGCTTCGTTGTGTAATAAGTTGATTAATTCATCTAAATTATCAGGACTTACTAATTTTACTGCCGATTTTGGAGCTGGTTTTTCAAATTTAACTGCTTTAGTAGCAGCATCTGCGCCAACTGGTTCTAGAACTTGTAAAGCTTTAGTTCTGGCTGTCATAATACCACGCATGTTAGGAATGCGTAAATCTTTCTCTTCAACTAATCCTTTTTGACCTCCTACTATTAAAGGTAAAGTTGTTGAAACAGTTTCTTTTCCGCCGTCAATTTCACGAACAGCAGTAACGTTGTTACCATCAACTTTTAAATCAATACATGAGTTCACGAAGTTGGAACCAAGAATTCCTGCAATCATACCAGGAACCATTCCTCCATTGTAGTCTAATGATTCTTTACCAGCGATTACTAAGTCGTAACCACCATTTTTAATCACTTCAGCTAATTGTTTTGCTACAAACAAACCATCAGTTGGGGTT
>CAMLKV010000125.1 GCA_946480635.1 uncultured Flavobacterium sp. | reverse complement strand
AGCAGGAAAAGAAAAATCAATACAACGCCGTCATCCTTGGGTTTTCAGTGGAGCTGTTTATGGCGTAACACAAGAAATCAATGATGGAGAAATGGTCGATGTAGTCGATTCAAACAACAACCATTTAGGAACGGGATATTTTAGTGATAAAGGAAGTATTGTAGTTCGATTGTTGACTTTTGCTAAAGAAACGTTTTCTGAGAATTTTTGGAAAGAGAAACTCCAGTCAGCATGGGAATTGCGTCTTAAATTATTGAATTTAGAAGTAACAAATGCTTTTCGTTTAATTCATGGTGAAGGTGACGGAATTCCAGGATTAATAATTGATTATTATGATAAAAACTGGGTGTTACAAGCACACTCATCAGGAATCTATTACCAAATAGAAAAAATAGCCGATGCTATAAAATCAAATTTTCCTGATTTTTGCGAAACAATTTACTGTAAGAGTTCAGGAACATTACCTAATACCGGAATCGATTATTTTTTATTTGGAACTAAACAAGAAACAACGGCTAAAGAAAACAACATTCTTTTCGCAGTAAACTGGGTTGAAGGTCAAAAAACAGGTTTTTTCTTGGACCAAAGAGATAATCGTAAATTGTTAGGAGAGTTTTCAAAAGACAAGAAAGTATTAAACACATTCTGTTACACAGGAGGTTTTTCTATTTATGCTATGAGTGCAGGAGCAGAACTTGTCACGTCGGTAGATATATCACAAAAAGCGGTTGACTTAGCAGCTAGAAATATGGAACTAAATTTCCCTAAGTCTAATCACAAAGCAGTAGCCGATGATGTGTTTAACTTCATGAAAGAAAATCATCAAATATATGATGTAATAGTTCTTGACCCTCCTGCTTTTGCAAAAAGTATTAAAAGTAAACATACAGCTACACAAGCTTATAAACGTTTAAATATTGCAGGTTTAAAAGCATTGGCACCAAAAGGGATTTTGTTTACATTTTCATGTTCACAGGTAATTGATGATGTTTTGTTTTACAACACCGTAGCAGCAGCAGCAATTGAAACAGGTAGAAATATCAGAGTACTGCACAAGTTAGGTCAAGGACCAGATCATCCAACAAATATTTACCACCCAGAAGGGCATTATCTTAAAGGGTTGGTGTTGTATGTGGAATAAAATATTAAGAAAGAATGTGAAGCCAAAGTATTTCTACTTTGGCTTTTTTATTTTAAAAAAATAAGCCAAATCTGACAATTATCATATTTAATGCTCCAAGTAATAAGTTCCTTTGTCAAAGAATATAACTTAATTATTTTATCATGCCTATAAATACTATCGAGAGACCAGTACCTATTGACAAAGAAGTAGCTTGGGATAAAACCCAAGTAATTATGAGTAAAACAGATAAATTTGGAACTATTGAATACGCCAATGAAGTATTTTCAGATGTTTCAGGTTATGAAGACTATGAGTTAATGGCTCAACCACACAACATAATTAGACATCCTGATATGCCTAAAGTTATTTTTAAAGTACTTTGGGACAATCTTAAAAGAGGAAATAACTTTCATGCCATTGTAAAAAATATGGCAAAATCAGGACGCTATTATTGGGTAATTACCGACTTTGATATTGCTAAAAATGAAGAAGGAGAAATTGTTCATTATTTTGCCAGAAGAAAAGCAGTACCAAATGAGGTAATCACAAATCATATTGAACCTTTATACAAAAAGCTTTTTCAGATCGAGGAAGCAAGCGGATTGGAAGCAGCAGAGAAATATTTGACAGGATTTCTTGAAGAAAAAGAGAAAACTTATGTCGAATATATTTTAGACATTATGAGACAACAAAAAGAAAAAGAATTTGTAAAACAGCCAATTCCAGTAGAAGAAGAGGAAGAAGAAAAAAGAAGTTTCTTTGCTAGATTCTTCGGATTGTAAAGAATAAAAAAAAGGGCTAATTCGATTGAGTTAGCCCTTTTATATTTATTTCATGTAGTTATAAATTCGCAAAAAAGTCATTTCCTTTATCATCAGTGATAATGAAAGCTGGGAAATCTTTTACTGCAATTTTACGAACAGCTTCCATGCCTAATTCTTCAAAGTCAACCACTTCGACAGATAGGATATTTTCTTTAGCTAATATCGCAGCAGGACCCCCAATAGATCCCAAATAGAATCCACCATATTTACCACAAGCGTTGGTAACATCCTTGCTACGGTTTCCTTTAGCAAGCATAATCATACTTCCGCCAGCTGCTTGGAATTCATCAACATACACGTCCATACGACCTGCTGTTGTTGGTCCAAAACTTCCTGAAGCCATTCCGTCTGGTGTTTTTGCAGGACCAGCATAATAAACGGGATGGTTTTTAAAGTATTCTGGCATTGGTTTACCAGCGTCTAATAATTCTTTAATTTTTGCGTGAGCAATGTCACGGGCAACGATTAAAGTTCCGTTTAGTTTTAAACGAGTTTTAATAGGGTATTTAGATAATTCTGCTAAAACTTCCTTCATCGGACGATTAAGATTAACTTCTACTGCAGGCTCTAAATGTGGTGCTGTTTCTGGTAAGAATTGTTTTGGATTGGTTTCTAATTGCTCTAAAAAGATACCATCTTTGGTAATTTTCCCTTTAATATTTCTATCGGCAGAACAAGATACTCCCATTCCAACAGGACAAGATGCAGCATGACGAGGTAAACGAATTACTCTAACATCGTGTGTTAAATATTTACCTCCAAATTGCGCTCCAATATGACTTTCTTGACAAATTTTCTGAATTTTTGCTTCCCATTCTAAATCGCGAAAAGCCTGGCCAGCCATATTTCCAGAAGTAGGAAGATTGTCATAATAACCAGCGGATGCTTTCTTTACTGCTGCTAAATTTGCTTCGGCAGATGTTCCACCAATTACTAAAGCCAAATGGTATGGAGGACAAGCAGAAGTCCCTAAATCCATGATTTTTTCACGGATAAATTCATCCATAGATTTTTCGTTTAATAACGATTTAGTTTTTTGGTATAAGAAAGTTTTGTTTGCAGAACCACCACCTTTTGTCAAAAACAAAAACTCATACGATGAACCTTTTTTCGCATAAATATCAATTTGTGCCGGAAGATTTGAGCCTGAGTTTTTCTCTTCAAACATCGAAATAGGAACGATTTGAGAGTAGCGTAGATTTTTATTTTGGAAAGTATTAAAGATACCTTTTGACAACCATTCTGCATCATCAGCTCCAGTGTAAACGCCTTCACCTTTTTTAGCCACTACAATTGCAGTTCCAGTATCTTGACATGATGGTAACTGACCATCTACGGCAACAGTAGCATTTTGTAATAAGTTATAAGCCACAAATCGGTCGTTATCTGTTGCTTCTGGATCATCAATTATGTTTCTTAATTTTTGTAAATGTGCAGAGCGCAACATAAATGAAACATCAGACATAGCTTCTTGAGCCAATAATTCTAAACCTTTAGGGTCAACCGTTAAAAATTCACGGTCTCCTAATTGTTCAACTTTTACGTAATCTGAAGTTAATTTTTTGTACTGCGTATCGTCTTTTAAGATTGGATACGGGTCTTGATATAGGAAGTCCATCGAGTTATTTTTTTGTTGCGTAAAGATAATAATTATTACTAAAAAAGCCGATTGGAAATCGGCTTTGAAAATTTATGGTTTTGGTGTAGTCACTAGTTTTTTTACAAGATCTGATTGACCATATTCTAATTTTTTCAGAAAATCGGCCATACTTTCAGAGACTTTCTCCCAAGGGTTAGCACCTAAGTAAAGTTCTTTTAAATTTACAAGAGCCCCTATTTCAGTTGGTAACACTTTAATTTGATTTTCATCAAAATTAAGTGTTGTCAAATTAACTAGTTTACCAAAGCTGTTTGGAATTTTTTTGATTTGGTTTTTAGCCATATTCACATTGGTTAAATTAACCAATTCGCCCAATTCGGCAGGAACAACCTGAATTAAATTAGACTTAAGATTTAATGAGTTCAAGTTTGTTAAAGCCCCAATTTCTAGAGGAATTTCTGCAATACTGTTTTTCTCCAGATTAATTACTTTCAATTTTGTTAAAAGACCAATTTCCACAGGAATTGCTTTAAGTTTGTTATCTGTTAAACTTAACTCTGTCAAATTAGTAAGACCTCCAATTTCTACAGGAATAACATCAATTTTGTTACTATTTAAGTTAAGTTTTCTAAGACGAGCAATTCTTCCTACATAAGGAGAAAGAGCATCTAATTTGTTTTTTTGCATTTCAAGCTTTTCCAAGCTGGTCATTTTTGCCAACTCGATAGGAAAACGCATAAACAAATTATTGTTAATGTACAATTCTCTTAACTTGGTAAGTTTAGTTATTTCAATAGGAAGTGTTTGAAGGTTATTATAGTTTAACCAAAGCTTTTCAATGTTAACATACCTTCCAATTTCTGGAGGAAGTTTTGTTAATGATCTATTATTAAGATTTAATTCTTTAGCCTTTTCAGGATTAGGAGCGTTCATGATTTCGTCCATTGAACGACCTTCGGCTTCCTGAGCATTTGAAATAAAAAAAGCACAATTAAACAGTGCTAATAAAAGTAGTTTTTTTATTGCATTCATGGTAATGTATTTGGGTGCGATAAAAGTATAAAATTTGTTTTAAACGAATAAAAAAACCGATAAAATATCGGTTAATTTATCTTTAATTGTTTGATTTATAAGAAAAACCAACTAGCTATTGCAATTGCAGCGATTACACAAATCAAATCTACCAATAACATCATACCCAATGTGTAACGTGTGTTTTTGATATTTACTGAACCAAAATATACTGCAATTACATAAAAAGTTGTTTCTGCACTACATTGAAAAATACAGCATAAACGACCTGTAAAAGAATCTGGACCAAAATTGCGCATTGCATCAATCATAAATCCTCTTGAGCCACCAGAACTGAATGGACGAAGCATCGCAACAGGTAATGAATCTGTAATTTGTTTGCTTACACCAATGTTTGAGAATAGGAAAGAAATTCCGTTACTGATAATTTCGAATAAGCCACTGTTTCTAAAGAATGAAATTGCAACAAGCATTCCCATTACGTAAGGGAAAATCTTTACTCCAGTATTTAATCCATTTTTAGCACCATCTACAAAAGTGTCGAAGATAGTTGTTCCTTTTTCGGTGAATTTTTTCTCGTGTTTAAAGGCAAAAATTAAGGTTATAGCAATAATAGAAATCAACATTAATCCAGAAAGGTTTCCTGTGAAATAGTTTTTACCAATTAAATCTAATCCGTTAATATAAAACAGTAAACCTGCAATTGCCGCTATAATTGTAGTAATAGCAACAACAAGTGAAGCACTTTTGAAATTGATTCTTTGTTTAATTCCCACTAATAAGAAAGCCGCTATTGTTCCCACAAACGAAGTTATGATACAAGGCAACATTACATCGGCAGGGTTGGCAGCATTTTCAGCAGCACGATAGCCAATGATTGAAGTAGGGATTAGTGTTAAACCTGCGGCATGTAAACACATAAACATGATTTGAGCATCACTGGCTTTGTCTTTTTCGGGATTGATTTCCTGTAAACTTTCCATGGCTTTTAAACCAAATGGTGTCGCTGCCGAATCCAATCCAAGGAAATTCGCAGCAAAGTTTAATGTCATATATGAAATCGACTCATGATTTTTTGGAACAGAAGGGAATACTTTAGCAAAAACAGGGCTCAGTCTAGCAGCTAATTTCTCCGAAGCTCCTGAAATAATTAATAATTCCATTAAGCCGCAGAAGAATGCTAGATAAGCTATCAATGGAATAATCAAATCAATCAGACTGTTTTTACATGTTGGTAATAAACCATCCGATTTTTGTACACCACTGTATACTTTAACGGTTTGACTTTTGTATACATAAGTGGTATCGGCATTGATAGTATCTCGGTTGACGACCATCTTCATATCTGGTGCTTTTTCAATGCTATCGGCAATAAATTTTGGAACTTGGTTTAAGTATTTCTCAGAAATTAATATGGGTTCGTCTTTTTTTCCGTTTAAAACATAATCAATCGTGTAACTATTTCCAGTAAATAAACTTACTACTACAAAAAGAATAGAAGAGATAAATATTACGAGCCAAAATCTGCTTAGAACCATAAGTTTTGTTTTTTGTAAAGATATTTAAATTTTTATACTCGATGAGTATTAGATGAAGAATGGATTATACATGGACTATTTCGTCATCAACTAGCAAATCTTCTCGACGTAAACGAAGTAAAATTTGAGCCACAGCGATTACATCTTTTTCACAATAGGTGACAATGCGGTCAATGTCTTTTTCAATATAAAATACGTGTGCTACCTCACTACCATCAATGTCATCTTTTGGAGACGGAATACCTAAAACATTAGTCAATAATTTTAAAGAAGTATAATGTTTGTAATCGCCAAATTTCCACAATTCAAGAGTATCTAAATGTGGTACTTCCCAAGGTTTTTTACCAAACAAATTCAGTTTTAACGGAATCTGAATTCCTTTTATAATCATGCGTCTTGCAATAAAAGGAAAGTCAAATTCCTTAGCGTTGTGGCCACATAATACGTGTTGTGGTTGGGCAAAATGGTTGTTTAGAAGATTAGAGAAGTCTTT
>CAMLKV010000124.1 GCA_946480635.1 uncultured Flavobacterium sp. | reverse complement strand
TTTAAGAATTTCTTATTCTTTAATAATCTTTATTGTTTTGACCTTATTTTCAGATTGTACTGTAACAAAATAAGTTCCTGATGTAAGTGAAGATAAATCAATTTCAGATTCATTAATTTGAAATGATTTTGTCATTACCTGCTGACCTAAAAAGTTGTAAACCGTTACCCCAGTAATCTTATGTTCATTTGAAAAATTTAAGATATTTTTTACTGGATTTGGATAAACTTTTAAACCACTTAATTCGAAATCAGAATTGCTTAAATTTGTTTGTACGCTGACAACATTTTTTAAAGTTGGTCCCCATGTACCTGTATTATCTTTTATGCGAATATTGAAAACATGCAGTCCAATGGGAGGTAATGTGATTCCTGTTTTTGAGAGTTGTTCAAACGCACTGTCAAAGTTGCCATCTGTTGCTAAAATTGGCGTTCCATTTCCTTCTCCTGGATCTGTGTCCCAAAAATATTCGGCAGCTAAAATACTCATGATTGATGATGTAGCTGCTGGATTAATCTGAATAACGTTAACAAAGACTGGACCCCACATCCCTGAGTTGTCTTTAATACGAATACAGAATTTATGTAATCCTGATCCGGGTAACGAAATTCCTGTTTGTATTAATTGTTCAAAAGCACTATTGAAATTGCCATCAGCTGCAGCAATTGCTATACCATTTCCTGTACCTGGATCGTTATCCCAAAAATATTCTGCTTGACTGATAGAGGTTTGTCCGCTGCACAGGCTTATCGCTAACAAAGTGATTAAGCTGTAAATGTATTTTTTCATCTGTTGGTAATATTTAGAAATTATTTAGAAAAACCTGAGCCTGAAATATTTAAAGTGTTTCCGCTGGTTATAATTCTTGGTGTTACTAAATAATTTATCTGTGCTTTGTTACCACTGTCTGTAGGCCAGTAATTTGCCCAACTGTTTGAACCGCCATAATGTCCAGCATCATTTCTTGTCAAGTCTAAATCAGTATAACTTACTGCAGGGTTTCCAGCATTTACATTGGCCCCAGTAACTGTGTAAGTTGTATTGTTGAAGTTCATATTTGCTGCTCCGGTATTGTTGCTTTGCGAAATTGTTCCTTCCGTTACAAACGCATTTGTAGATACGTTATAGGTAGCTGTTACGGTCGCAACACTATTAATGTTTTGGATACAAGCATTGGTTTGTGCCACAACAAAAGAAATCGCATTATTCATGATTGAAATGTTTCCGCCAGTGCCCGGATCCCCATTTATGCTGATATAAATAGGTGCTATGTCTCCACCATTAGGTTCATAAATAGTGTTATTTACGATTTCGTTAGTACCACTTGTTTTGGTATTATAAATTCCAAAACCACTTGTAAAGTTATTATAGAATTTAAAATTATAGCTGGTTTGTTGGCTTCCAATTGTAGAAGTGGTTGCATTCCCTATAATTTCAATATCGTTGGTTGCAAGAGAATTATCTGAAGATGTGTTGTAAGCCATTATTCTTTGTGCGCTGTTACCAGTCATTCTTCCGTGTGAAAAAAACACGAAGCCGCTAACAGTACATCCAGACATGTTTGTGGTAGTGTTTGCTGGTGTTGTATCAACATTATTCAAATAGCAGTTGAATAAATTGATAGTTGTCCTTCCTCCAGTTGTTGCTCCAGTTGCAACAATGTTGTAGATGGTAAAATTTCCAGAACTTAAGTTGCTTATTGTGACAACTCTTCCAGCCGCTGGATTGATATTAATGGTTCCTTTGATGAAATATTTGTTGTAATTGGTTTCAGAAACAAAGGTTAATGATTTGTTGATTGTAAGGTTTTCAATATAAGCAGATCCGTCAATTTTTGGCTGAATGATGATTCGGTCTCCATTGTTAGCTGCTGTTATTGCTGCAGAAACGGTTGTGTAAGCACCACCTGCTCCTGTTGCTCTAACGTATAGATCGGCTGCATTAGCCATCAAATTAAACAAACCTGCGATTGCAATAAAAAGTAATTTTTTTTTCATTTTGATTTTCATTTCCCTTTAATTTCAGGGTTTTAGTTAATAAATTATTTGTAGGGTTAAATTTTAATAATTAGTTTTTTTTAGAACAGTGTTTATTTGAGTTGGTCTACAAACATAAGAATATATTTTAGGTAAGATTAGTTCTTTAGTATTGTTTTTTAAAAATTATATTACAATAATACAGTAAATGAAAATACAGATTTAGCTTAATGAATATTCGTTGGTTTTGGGTTAACATCCGTCGTAATTGAAAGGAAATTCGTTTTTTGTATTTGATGTGAAATACAAGAGAAGAAAATGGAAAAAGCCACTCAATTGACTGGCTTTTTAGTTGCTTGTTAAGAGGCTGTTATTTTACTTTTTTAAGCCAGAAATAATCATTCCATCCTTCGATTAATCTTGTAGGATCCGTATTTTTGGTTCTGTCTTGTTCTGGGATTAATACAATCTTTTTATCTTTAACAGTAAAATTGTAGATTCTCGGATCGTTTTCACCTTCAATGGTAAGTTCAATTTTGTAAACACCGTCGGTAAGGTCTGCAAATTTAATCTCACCAGGTTTGTTCACCAGTTTAAAGGCACAAGAAACTTCGTTCCATTTTGCTTGTTCTACTTGGGCTGTATTTGGTCCGTTACCGTAATGTTGCGCATACAATTTATTGTCTTTGAACATATTTACCGACCATTTCACACTCTTGTTGGTTTTTCTGCTGTTAGAAGGATTTGGCATAAATTCCTCATGAGTAATGTAGAAACCAAAAAGAAGATTACCGGTATTGGCATGATTTAAATAAGCAAAATTATTCCACGGTCCTCGTACCACATACATTTCATTCATAGCGGCATAAGGATCTGAATTCGTTAGTTTAGCCAACTCAAAATCAAAAGAATAAAACATTTTGTCTCCGGCATAAAAATCCAATCGGTAATTACCCGGCCCCCAGTCTGTTATAAACGATTCTGAATGTCCAACCCATTCACCATCACGTTGGTAACGGCTGCTTGGTTCATTGAATTTTGTCTTTTTACCGTCATCAAAAACCTGATCTCCCGAATACTCAAAATAGTTCATGTATTGGTTGTCTTTGAACACCTTGATTCTTAAATACTGTGACTGATCCGAAAAGGGATGAACTGTTCTTCCGTCAACCGTTTTATTCGGAATAAAAGTTGCCGTATAACTGTTAATGGTTCCGGCAGTGGTTCCGTAAAGCAGAGAGTTGAAAGTTACGGCAGGCGTTTGTTTGAAAGTGGTCCAATCTAATTTTAAACCTCCAAAATCACCGCTTTTGCCACCTTTTCCTGCTTTTCCTTTGGCAGATTTCAGCACCTTGTCTGCAGTTTTGGTAGCTTCAACAGCAGTTCCGGCATCATTGGACGCTTTTTTAAGCTTATTCAATAACTGTGCATTAGAAGCGGTAAAGGAGAATAAAGATGCAATAATGAGTGCACTCGTTCTAATTTGTTTCATGTTTTACTGTTTTTTGAAATTAATTGTACTCTGTTTTCTTAAATACAGGCCAAACTTAAATCAAAAGAAAATGGGAATTTCGGGCAATGAACATCTGTTTCCTTTTAAAGGAAATTCGTTGAAGATGGAAGGAAATTCGTTTTTCGGAAAATTTATGCCTGAAGGTTTTCGAGCAGCACCATGAACTCTTCTTTTTTACGAACCGAAAGCGGAATGGTAATTTTGTTTTTCATTACAATGGTATTCCCACCGTCGGTTTTGATGAAATGGTCAAAATAGGCCATGTTGATTAAATGCGACTGATGGGTACGGAAAAAGTTGTGCGGCGTAAGCAGGGTTTCATACTCTTTAAGATTGGTAGAAACGATTAACTTTGGCGCATTGATAAAATGAAATGTAGTGTAGTTTTTATCCGATTCGCAGTTTACAATATCCTGAATATTAACGGAGTAAATTCTATCGGCGGTTTTTAGAATAAGGTTCTGAAGATTTTTAGGACGTTCCAAATTGGCAAATAAATTGCTCAGTTTCATGTCGAAAATTTCCTTGTTAAGCGAACTTTCGGCCTTTTTTACGGCTTCAACCAAATCGTCAGAATCAAGCGGTTTTAACAAATAGTCGATGGCAGAAAAACGGAAGGCTTTAACCGCAAAGTCCTCATAACCCGTAATAAAAATGACTTTAAAGTTGAAAGGTTTTAATTTTTGAAGCAAATCGAAACCGGTTCCGTCAGACATTTCCACATCCAAGAAAATAAGATCGGGCGACAATTGTTTGATGAGTTTTACACCAGATTCCACAGAATCGGCCTCACCAATTAGGGTAACGGAAGGACAGTTCATCTTAATTATGGTGCTGTTCTTCTTTCTGATGTTTTCTATATCGTCAATGATTACGGCTCGTAACATGGGTATTTAATTTTCGTAAATATAAGGGATTTCAAAACTAACTTTGGCACCAACTATATTCTCGTTAGTGTCTTTTATGTTGTCGGTATGTACAACAAAATCCTGATTTTTGGTGTAGCTCACCAATCGCTCTTTGGTAATGGTCATTGCTAAAGATTTGTGGTTGGTTGTTTTCTGAACCGTGTCAAATCCTTTACCGTTATCGCTTACCTCAAAAAATAATTTTGCATCCTTGAGGTAAAAATGAATATCAATCTGTCCTTGATTAGTGGTAGTGCTTAAACCATGCTTGATGGCATTTTCGATGAAAGGCTGGGTCAGCATCGGCGGTAAAAAGATCGCTTCTTGATCGATATCGTCTTCAATAGTAATATTGAAATTGAATTTATTATCGTACAAAAGTTGTTGGATGGCCAGATAATTTCGGGTCATTTCTATTTCTTCGGAAAGCGAAATGTAATTTTCATTCGAATTCTCCAGAATTTGACGGGTCAGTTTCGAGAATTTGGTCAAATAATTTATCGCTTCATTATCTTTTTCATCATGAATTAATCCCTGAATATTATCAATGGAATTGAATATAAAATGTGGATTCATCTGGGTTATCAGAAGCTTTTGCTTGATTTGCTCTTTTTCAAGAACGGTTATCGCTTGTTTCTGTTTGCTGTTGCGATAATAAAAATAAGCTCCCACAAGTATCAGTAAAAGTAAACTTGATAGTCCAATAAGCCAGTTGTTTTTAACAGCAGTTTTCTTTTCGGCTTCAAGTTTAATTTTAGCGGCTTTCTTTTCTCCCAAGATTTTTACTTCGGATACTTTCTTCCCTTGTAAGATTTTTTGCTGAAGTTCTTTTCGTTCAAAATCATACTTTAATTGCTGTTGAGCTAGTTTGTTTTTGGAAGTTTCAAGTGCCGTTTTTCTTTCCGATTCCAGTTTGATGGCCGCTAATTTCTTTTGCTGAATTATCTTCTGTTGGAGTTCTTTTTTTTCGAACTCATATTTGAGTAACTGCTCCGATATTTCTTTTTTTGAAGAAGCAATTCGAGTGGAATCTGTTATTTTTTTATCAAATTCATAATATTCAAGTGCTTTTTCGTAATTCTTATTCGCCAGGTTTATTTTATACAACATCTCGGCAATATCTTTCTGGAGTGTCTTGTTGGTTGTTTTTTTGCTGAACTCAAAAGCTTTTTCCTGATAATCACCTGCATTCTTCAGGTCTCCCTTATTAAAACTGATATTCCCAAGACCATAATAAGCCGCCGCCATACTCATATTATTAGTGGAAGCGGATTTCATGGCTAAGATTTCCTGAAATAGCTTTTCGGCTTCCTCAAAATTGGAAAGTTTCATTTGCATATCGGCAGCACCGGATAAAGTAAGAATTGTTTGTGTGTCTGCTCCTAATTTTCGGGTAATTTCAAGCGATTTGTAGCTGTTTGCTAAAGCTTCCTTATATTTTTTAAGCTTGCTGTTACAGTAAGCCATATTCTGATAATTGGAAGCCTTCCAGTTTAGGGTGTGGTTACTGGGATATTCCTTATACGACATGTCACAGTATTGTATCGCTTTCAAACTATTTTCAATCGCTTTTTCATACTCATTCTGATGCCTGTATGCATAAGCTAGCGTAGTATAAGCATAATACAAGGAATGCACATAAGTCTTCCTATCCTTTTCATAAAATTTTAGCGCTTCAAATATCAACGCTATTTGTTTATCTGTCTCATTTGTTGTTTTGTAAAGCCCTGATTTTGTGAGATAAACAGTGTACATGTCTTCATAAGACTTCGTTGCTTTATAAAGTGCTATGGCTTTATCATAATATTGTGCTGATTTATCGTATTCTTCTTTCTGTAAATATCGGGTTGCAAGACTGGAATAATAAGTTGCTAGCCATTTGGAATACCTTGTTTGTAGTTTTGGAGTATTCTTTTTTTTATAATTTTTCAAGGCAATCTCACCTAACAAATCTACTACTTGATGAAACTTTGGATCAAAGTTGTTCGTAAATTTAGTGCGGGCAACATTATGAATCATCTGTAATCTTGTAGTGTCATGCAGTTTCGGGTTTTGTAATGCAATTTTTAACGAATCAATAATCTTGTTTTGTGCATTTGAAGTTGATAGCGTTAGCAAGAAAAAAAATAGAATTGATAGGCGGGTGTTTTGGAACATTTTATTTGGGGATCAAATTTTTCAAAGCCAAAAGTAATTATATTTTTTGTAGTAATCTTGTCAGTTCTGTAATGATTTTCTAAATAACTTGAAGAATTT
>CAMLKV010000123.1 GCA_946480635.1 uncultured Flavobacterium sp. | reverse complement strand
GCAGTTTTTACTTTCTAATTTATACGCTTTTTAGTAACTTCGGCGTTAATTATTAAACAGTAATATCCTGCGATATGCAAGAAGAACAACACGACAACCTGCTTCAAGCAGACGGAAACACAGCAGCTACAACGCAAAATATTGCAAATGAAGCTATTGAAACAATAGAAAATTTAAATGCTGAGGCTAGCGAACACACATCGACTGAAGACAGCCATGACTTTCCTATGCTTGATTATGAAGCAATGGACATGGACAAATTAGTGGTTGAACTGGAACATGTGGTGGCTAAAGAAAATATTTTGGCAGTAAAAGACCATGTTGAGGAAATCAAAACAGCATTTTTATCTAAATACAACCACTTTATTGAAGAAAAAAAGGAAGAATTCCTTCATGATAACCCAAATTCTACAGAAGAATTTGAATATCATTTACCTTTAAAAACAAAATTTGATTCGTTATACAATAACTTCAAAACGAAGAAAAATAATCACTTTAAAAGTTTAGAATCAAAACTTAAGGAAAATCTTCAGAAACGTTTAGCACTTATTGAAGAGTTGAAAACATTGATTAACCCAAGTGAAAACATTGGTGATAATCTAAAAAAATTCAACGATTTACGTGAACGTTGGAAAAATGCCGGAGCTATTCCTAAAGACAAATACAATCACGTCTGGAATAACTATCATTTTCATGTTGAGAATTTTTATGATTATTTACATCTTGACCGCGAAGCGCGTGATTTAGACTTTAAACACAATTTAGAGTTAAAGTTAAAAATAATTAGCCGAGCAGAAGATTTACTTAAGGAGCAAGATGTGTTTAAAGCTTTTAGAGAGCTTCAATCGTTACACAAAATCTGGAAAGAAGAAATAGGTCCTGTTTCCAGAGAAAAACGCGAAGAAATCTGGCAGAAATTTAGTGAAGTTACCAAGCAAATGCACGAAAAAAGAGAAGGCTTATTTGCTCAACAACACGAAATTGAATTACAAAATCTTGCTAAGAAAAAAGAAGTCATTGCTGCCATAGAAACTATAGCAACTGAACACGTAGAGGTACACTCTGGATGGCAAGCTCAAATAAATAAAATTGAAGCTTTACGTCAAGAATTCTTTTCTACAGGTAAAGTCCCTGCAGATGTAAATGAACAAACTTGGAGCGATTTCAAAACAGCTGTTCGTAATTTTAATGCACATAAAAACTCATTTTATAAAGACATTAAAAAAGAACAACAAAACAATCTTGACAAAAAAAACGCTCTAGTAGCTCGTGCTAAAGAATTACAAGACAGTGATGATTTTGCAAATACTACACCAATCATGAAAAAAATCCAGGAAGAATGGAAACAGATTGGTCATGTTCCTCGCAAATTTTCTGACGCTGTTTGGGCTGAATTTAAGGGAGCTTGTAATCATTATTTTGATAGACTACACGCTGTAAGAAATGAAAATGAAGCTGTAGAAATTGAAGCTTTTGAAAAGAAAAAAGAATATTTAGAAACTGTTCGCCTTTTTGAGTTTACGGGAAATCATAAAACGGATTTAGACGGTATCAAAAAACATATTGAAACTTGGAAAAGTTTCGGAAAAGTTCCATTCGCAAGACGTCATATTGAAGGTAAATTCAATAAAATACTGGATGCTTTATTTGAAAAATTAAGTTTGAGTAAAAAGGATGCTGAAATGATGCGTTTTAACAATCGTATTGAACAATTGACTGATTCAAATGATTCTAGAGCTCTCGATAATGAAAAGATCTTTATTCAGCGTAAAATTGAGGAAGTTCAAAAAGAAATTTTCCAATTAGAGAATAATATTCAGTTTTTTGCTAATGCTAAGAAAGATAACCCAATGGTTGTAGAAATCAATAAGAATATTGAACGTCACAAAGACGAACTTGCAACCTGGAAAGAGAAGCTTAAACAACTTAGAAGTTTATAATATAAAAAAGCCTAGCAATTTGTTAGGCTTTTTTTATTATTCTTCTTTTACAATTAATATGGAAGCTTTGAATCCTGTGGCTAAATTCCACTTGTTTGATGAAATAATTCCTCCATTATCATCATAAACTTTAAACTCAGCCGTATTAGGTCCCGAAGAACCTTGGTTTAATGCTTCGAACTCAACTTTATTGATTCCTTTTATTAATCCCAAATCTAATTTTCCGAATGAGCCTTCTAAATATACATAATCAACAACTACCACACCATTTACCCAAATTCTAATCAGATCACCGTCAACAAATTCATGATCTCGATAAACTATTTTAGCCGATCCAGATTTTGTTTTAAAATCTCCTAAAAATTGATTTCCTCTATATACTTTTGCATCGTCTTCTGGTTGAAAAGGCTTGTTTAATTTCTTTTCAAAATCTAAACCAGGTTTTAAATCACTTTTAGGCTGTTGCATTCCCAGTTTTGTATCCAAATTTGGCACTTCATATACCTTTTTAGATGATTTAAACATTTTGGGTTCAAACGGTTTAGAAATCGAATATTGAGGAGCTTCAATTTGATCTTCTGGCTTTTTATCTGGTAACGGAGTATCGGTTCTGGGTATAGCAATAGACTTTATGGGTTTTACTTCTTGAGCAAAACCTACAACGGGTAATAAAATCAATAATGCTATTATTTTTTTCACAATCTAAATTTATCAAAAATTATTCCAATTTATTTTTCAAAATCATACTCTCTTTCAACCAAAGCTATTCTTACCTTATAAGACTCGTACCATTTTTGTCTTCCTATTTGCTGTGCTTGTAAATGATCTAGATTACTTTTCCAGTTTTTAATAGATTCCAAATCTTTCCAATAGGAGACTGTGATTCCAATTTCATTACGAGCAGATTCCACTCCCAGAAAACCTTCTTGTTGTTTGGCCATATCAACCATAAGGTTTGCCATTTCTGCATAACCTTGTTCAACTTCTGTTCTTACCGATGTAAAAATTACGGCATAATAGGGTGGTTTCATATTTTTAGGGTTTCAAATGCTTTATATACTGCCAAATGTAAAATATCTCCATGGTTAGCATCTCCAAAGAAAGAAAAATGACTTTCTATATTCTTCTTATGCTTTGATAAAATATCATAAAGTCTTTTAGCATCATTTTCCATTACTTTCCCTTCTTTACCAACTCCAACAAATACTTTTGTTTTTTGATTAAAATCTGGTTTTGAAAATTGAGGGATGACTTTAAACAACGATTCATTGTCCCACCAAATACTTGGACTAATAATAATATAGTTAGTAAAAAGTGTTGGTTTTTTATACAATATTTCGGTAGCCAAAAGCCCTCCTAAAGATTGTCCGATAATGGTTTTACTATTAGTAGTTTTATATTTAGTTTCTATAAAAGGCTGCAATTCTTTTTCAAGGAAGGAAATAAACTTTTCTGATTCACCTGTTGTTGGATAATCCTTTTTGTCCTTTTCTATTGTCGTAGGGAATGTAAAATCACGCTTACGATCAACATTTGAAATACCTACCAAAATAGATTTAGAAACCATATTTACCCATTCATAATTTCCATACTGCAAAATTCCCGCTATGTGAATAAAATCTTCATTAGCTGAACCGTCTAAAAGATAAATAACAGGATACTCTTTTGTTGCATCATATTCTACCGGTAAGTATATGTTTAGTATTCGCTCTTCGTTTAAAACTTTCGATTGAATAGTTTCTACTTTACCCAAAACAAAATCCTTTTGTGCCGAAACTAAAAGACTAAAAAAAAGAGAAAGGACTAGTATTATTTTTTTCATGGTGATTATTTACATTTTCTTAGCTTCTTCCCAAAATACATCCATCTCTGCTAATGTCATTTCAGAAAGGTTTTTGCCTAAATCTTTGGCTTTTTGTTCTAAATACATAAACCGTTTTATAAATTTCTTATTGGTTCTTTCTAAGGCATCTTCGGGATTCACTTTTAAAAATCTAGCATAATTAATCATTGAAAATAACACATCGCCAAATTCGGCTTCTATCTTATCTTGATCATTAGTTTTTACTTCATGATGAAGTTCTTGCAATTCTTCCTGTACTTTTTCCCAAACCTGATGTGGTTCTTCCCAATCGAATCCTACTCCTTTTACCTTGTCTTGAATTCGGCTTGCTTTTACTAAGGCTGGTAAACTTTTGGGAACTCCTTCCAGTACTGATTGTTTCCCCTCTTTAAGCTTGATCTTTTCCCAATTTTGTTTTACCTCTTCTTCATTTTCTACTACTACATCTCCATAAATATGAGGATGACGATGAATTAATTTATCGCAAATATCATTTGCCACATCTGCCATATCAAAGCTTTTGGATTCGCTTCCTATTTTAGCATAAAAAACGATATGAAGTAGTAAGTCACCAAGCTCTTTTTTTACTTCTTCCAGATTATTATCTAAAATAGCATCACCTAACTCATAAGTTTCTTCAATAGTAAGATGACGAAGGGTTTGCAAAGTTTGCTTTTTATCCCACGGACATTTTTCACGTAAATCATCCATGATATCTAACAATCTATTAAAAGCGTCAAGCTGCTGCTGGCGTGAATTCATTAGTCTTATTTTTTTAATGTTCATTTTCTTTGCTTGCCCACACTTCGACAAGCTCAGTGTAACAAAAAAAGTGATTTTACTTCGTACAGTTCGACCTAAAGGTCTCGTGTGAGTAAAAATAAGAAATCCTGCAAATGAATATCACTTGCAGGACTTATAATTATGTTAAAACTTCGATTACTCTTTAGTTTTAGTTGCTTTTGCTTTCTTTGGTTTTTCTTCTGTAGCGGTTTCCTCAGTTTTAGCTTTTGCAGCTTTCTTAGGTGCTTTTTTCTCTTCTTCTACAACGATTAATCCTTTAGATTGAAGAATATTATACCAGTTTAGTACTTTTTTAATATCAGAAGCATAAACTCTATCTTGATCGTAGTCTGGTAATACTTCTAAAAAATAAGCTGTCAAAGCCGCTTTATCATCTTTTAATTGAGGTGCTTGACCATTGTTTTCTTTTGCAGCAATAGCTTTCATAACCTCAACAAGCGGTTTCTCTTCGCTGTAAGTATACATAGATATTTCTGACAATAAACTTACATTACTGCGTAAACCTACCGTGATTTTCTTTCCATCTACTAATGATTCAGCAACAAACCCAGTTCTTGTTTGTAATTTTAATGAGTACAATCCTGGTTTTCCAGAAATCGCTAATATTCTCTCTAAATTCATTTTTTATATATCTTATTTGTTAGTTTATCTACCTTTTTTTGGCCCTGCAAAACGCATTCTGTAATCTGGTCTTGCTTTTCCGTCCATTATATTTTGAAGCTTCTTTTTAATTAACGTCTTTTTCAATGACGATATTTTATCTGTAAACAAAACTCCTTCAATATGATCGTACTCGTGTTGAATAACTCTTGCAATCAATCCATCATAAACATCAGTATGTTTGGTGAAATTCTCGTCAAAATATTCAATAGTAATTTTTTCGTGACGGTACACATCTTCTCTAACATCCGGAATACTCAAACAACCTTCGTTAAAAGCCCACTCTTCACCTTCTTCCTTAACTATTTTAGCATTAATAAAAGTCTTTTTAAAACCTTTTAATTGCTCTGCTTCTTCTTTAGTTAAATCGTCACTATCGCTAAAAGGCTCAGTATCTACAATAAACAAACGAATTGCTAAACCTACCTGAGGGGCAGCCAAACCTACTCCACATGCATTATACATAGTGTCGTACATATTAGCAATCACATCGCTTAAATTAGGATAATCTTTAGTTATCTCTTCTCCTACTTTTCTTAAAACAGGATCGCCATAACCAACAATTGGATAAATCATTCTATTTCAATTTGGGCGTTCCCGCTAGTTGACTTCGAGAGTACTTCGACAAGCTCAGTATGACACCTCAGTCAACAATCGGTCAGGCTATTCGCGGTGCACGGCACCTTGCTTCTATCCTTAACGCATTTAATTTAGAGTGCAAAAGTAATTAAAAATGCTTTTATACTTTTAATTTTAATACTTCATTTGTTTTTTTTCTTACTTGGTCACATAATTCAGTATTCTGACACAAACTTTGCCCGTAAGACGGAATCATGTTTTTTAGCTTATTTTGCCAAGCCTCAGATTTCATTTTCTCTGGAAAACATTTACCTAGTAATTCAATCATAATAGAAGTCGCAGTCGAAGCTCCTGGTGATGCTCCAAGCAGTACTGCCAATGAACCGTCATGAGCGGCAACCACTTCGGTACCAAACTCTAATACACCGTTTCCATCTTTATCTTTTTTGATAACCTGTACGCGCTGACCAGCTGTTTCTAAAACCCAATCTTCTTTTTTAGCCGAAGGGACATATTCTTTCAAAGCTTTCATTCTGTCCTTAGACGATTGGAAAACCTGCTCAATTAAATATTTTGTAAGTGGAATGTTTTTTATCCCTGCTCCTATCATTGGTTTTATATTGTCCAATTCGATTGATTTTATCAAATCGAAATACGAACCGTTTTTCAAAAACTTAGTCGAAAAACCAGCATAAGGACCAAAAAGCAATGCTTTTTCACCATCAATCATTCTGGTATCGATATGCGGAACCGACATAGGTGGTGCTCCAACAGAAGCTTTTCCATATACTTTAGCTGCGTGTTTTTTAATAACCTCTGGATTTGTACATTTTAACCACTGACCAC
>CAMLKV010000122.1 GCA_946480635.1 uncultured Flavobacterium sp. | reverse complement strand
TACAGGAACTGTGAATGCAACTGTTACACAACCGACAGCAGCTTTAGTTGCAAGTGCAGGCTCTCAAACTAATGTATCTTGTAATGGAGGAACAAATGGTTCTGCAACAGTAATAGTAACTGGGGGAACTTCTGGATATACTTATTCTTGGGCACCATCAGGAGGAACTTCGGCTACAGCTTCAAATTTAGCCGCTGGGACTTACATTGTTACTGTTACGGATGCAAACGGCTGTTCCGACACTCAAAGTTTTACAATAACAGCACCAAATGCTATCGTTGCTACTCCTTCACAAACAAATGTTACTTGTAATGGAGGAACTGATGGATCTGCTTCGGTATCTGTTTCAGGTGGGACATCAGGTTATACTTATTCTTGGTCGCCTTCAGGAGGTACAAGTGCTACAGCTTCAGGTTTAGCCGCTGGTTCGTACACGGTAACTATAACGGATTCTAATACTTGTACAACAACTCAAAATTTCACAATTACAGAACCAGCTGTTCTAGATTCTTCCGTTTCATTAGCAGGAAATACATTAACAGCTAACCAATCTGGTGCAACATATCAGTGGTTTGATTGTTCAGGTGGTATCCCAATTATAGGTGCTACAAGTCAATCATTCACACCAAGTATAGCTGGTTCATACAGTGTAACGATTACATTAAACACATGTTCTGTTACTTCAGGATGTACCTTAAGTAATGAAGAATTTGAGTTAAATAATAAGTTTGTAATTTATCCAAATCCAAATAATGGCATTTTGAATATTAAATCAGATTTTGATGGTGACTTCCAAATTGTAAATCAATTGGGGCAAATAATGAAATCATTTAAAATTCATATGAATGGCTTAAATACTATTGATTTAGATAATTTAAGTGAGGGTATTTATTTTGTTCGAGGTGAGAATCAAACAAAAATTACTACTCAAAAATTGATCATCAAAAAGTAATTAAATATTAAATTTGTAATAGGCCGTATTAAATACGGCCTATTTGCTATTATAAAGTTGATAATAAGAATCAGCTTTAACATAATCTCCAATATCTCTATAAGCCATGAATAAATAATTAAGAACTTGCTTCTGATTAGGATTTAATGCATAAGCTTTATCGAAAGCATTAATAGCCTCTTTTAAACGACTTGACATTGCTAATGCATTACCATAATTCATCCACATTTGAGCATGTTCTGGTTGTTTTTTAAGTCCATCTTCAAAAACAATAATTGCTTCATTATATCTCTTCAAATTAAAAAGTGCAGAACCAAAAAAATTGTATGTATTGAAATTATCCGATTTACTTAAAATACATTTTTTATAGTAAATAACCGCTTTTTCATAATCCAACTTCATAAAATAGATATCTGCCATATTTCTAAAAAGAGTTCCGTCATTTGGATCAATTTGCAAAGCCTTACTAGTACAGCTATACGCATTATCATAATCTTTGATTCTATAATAACAAACTCCTAAATTCATCAAAGTACCCTTATCATTCGGATCAATACGTAAAGCTCTATTATAATATTCAATAATACTAGGTAACTGTGATTGTTGTTCAGAAACATCTTCAGGTAATTGGAGAAAAAAAGTAGTCGCATAATTAAAGTTAACACGAGCACTATTTGGAGCATGATTTATATCTGAAGTCATCAGAGTAAAATTAGATTTCCAGACTTTATTTCTTTGAAATGAACTGTAGAAAAAAACTAAAAAGAGTAATCCAAAACCAAAAATTATTCTTTTACTTTTCGAATCATTTTGCAACTTTTTGAAACTATGAAAAATAATAAAGACAAAAGCAATACAAATTCCCAATATAGGAGTATACAACAACCTATCACCCATTGTTGTTCCAATTAACGTTAAAATATTAGTAGCTAAAGCAATTGTTACAAAAAAGAAAATAATCCCAAACGAAATAACAACACATTTCTTTCTATAATAAAAAGCAACAACCAATAATAGTAGTATTAAAAAAACACTACTAAAAAAAGGCAATGATAAAAATTCAGTGCAAGGAATTTGATTAAAAGAATAATCATAACTCATATTCACAGGATAAAAAGCGTTACATATGTAACGCCCCAAAATTGTAAAGCCTGTAGCGACCTGCGTTAATGTATCGTTACAAGCTACTAATGAATTATCTAAATATGTATATTGTATTCTTTTATAAGGTGATGAGTTTATCACAAATTGATGTAGAAGTAACCAGCAAACGGTAATAACTCCATAAGACAAAATTGCTCTACCTAATTGTCTTCTGTTTTTGAATTCATTCCATAAAAGAAAAACTAAAATTGGGAGAAACAGAATACCTGCTTCTTTTGAAAGCAAACAAAAAAGAAAGAAAACAATCGATGCGATTTTCCAATACATTCCTTTTTTGCAGAATAAACCATAGATTGATAATAGGAAAAAGAATAAACAGAAAATCTCATCTCTACTTTTTATGTTAGCAACCACTTCAGTATGTATAGGATGAACAGCAAAAAGAATTACAATTATAAATGATATCCAATACGAATATCTTTGAGTCCAAAAATACCATTTTGTACAAATTTATTTTCTTGTATGACAGCTATATCATCTAAAACAAAACCATACGTCAATGTATTTGCATACAAAACAAAGGAAATAATTCCAACTGCCCATAGCATCCATGAATATGATTTTTGTGTTTCTTTTACTTCTGGGATAACTTTTGAGTTTATTTTCTTTTTGTTAGTCATAACATATCATTTTAAAACTAGATAATGAGTGAAATTATAATTTTAAAAGTCCATATTTAATAATGCAAAATATGGCACGAAATCCATCTTTCCATGTGATTTTTTTATCCTCTTTGTATGTTCTACCATAGTAAGATATTCCGACTTCATATATTCGGATATTAGGAATCCTGGCAATTTTTGCAGTTACTTCCGGTTCAAATCCAAACCGCTTTTCTTTTAACTGTATGGATTTTAAAATATCAGAAGCAAACATTTTATAACATGTCTCCATATCCGTTAAATTCAAATTTGTCATCATGTTGGACAAAAAAGTCAAAAACTTATTCCCTACAGTATGCCAAAAAAACAGAATTCGGTGTGGTTTACTACCCATAAATCTTGAACCATAAACAACATCTGCAAATCCTTCTAATAAAGGTTGGAGAAGTATATTATACTCTCTTGGATCGTATTCTAAATCTGCATCCTGAATAATAATATAGTTACCCGTAGCTTCACTAATTCCCTTATGAATTGAAGCCCCTTTCCCCATGTTTATCACATTGGAAAAATATTTAATATTAAGATGTTTATTTTCTAGTAGGTAATTTCGAATTAAAATTTCAGATGTATCAGAAGAACAATCATTAACAATAATAATCTCCTTTTCAATCTCTTGAACTAGAGTAACAAGTTCAATCTTTTCGAGAATTTTTAAAATTGTCCTTTCCTCATTATAGACAGGAATAATAACAGATAAAATAGTATCCATTTATTTAGAAATTGAAATCATAGGAATTATCATCAAAATTTTTCACTAAAATACAATTTTAATTATCGATTCATAATGTTCTTTTTAAACCAATAAATAAGTTTTGAAACTACTAATAGTTTTCAAGTTTCTAACATATTTAATATTATAAAAAAAGCTGTTCTTTAGGAACAGCTTTTTTTAAAGGCTTTTATATTTTAAAATGGGACATCACTGTCGTCATCAAAATTATTCAGATTACTTCCAAAAGCATCATTTGCAGAAGGTAAATTAGGTGTTATAAATGGATTAGGTTGATCGTCAAGATTCATTTTTGATGGCAAATCACTAAATCCTGAACTAAAATCTTCCAAATTATCAAACTTACCATATTGTCCGATGAATTTAAGACGGATATTCTCTAATCCACCGTTACGGTGTTTAGCGATGATAAACTCGGCTTGTCCTTGTGTTGGTGTGTGTTCGTCATCATCCCATTCATCAATTTTATAATACTCGGGGCGATAAATAAACGATACGATATCAGCATCTTGCTCAATTGCTCCAGATTCACGAAGATCAGAAAGTAAAGGCCTTTTACTAGCTCCACGCGTTTCAACGGCACGAGATAACTGAGAAAGTGCAATAACTGGAACATCTAATTCCTTCGCAAGAGCTTTTAAGTTTCGAGATATAGTTGAGATTTCTTGCTCACGATTTCCTCCTCCTTTACCTCCACCACCTGCGGTCATTAACTGAAGATAATCGACAATTATAATTCTAATATCATGTTGCGATTTTAAACGTCTTGCCTTTGCTCTTAAATCGAAAATTGAGAGTGAAGGAGTATCATCAATAAATAAAGGTGCTTTTTCTAAGTCTTTTACTTTAACACTTAATTGTTCCCATTCATGCTTTTCTAATTTTCCTGTTCTTAATTTTTCAGAAGACAATCCAGTTTCCGAAGAAATTAAACGAGTAATTAACTGTACCGATGACATCTCAAGAGAGAAAACAGCAACGGCATGATTAAAATCGATAGCCATATTACGAGCCATAGACAATACAAAAGCCGTTTTACCCATACCTGGACGTGCAGCAATAATAATCAAATCAGACGGTTGCCAACCTGAAGTCACTTCGTCAAGTTTATCGAACCCAGTGGCAATACCACTTAATCCTTCTTTACCAGCAATTTCTTCAATTCGTTTTTTAGCTTGAATTACTAAACTTTGTGCTGTTTCAGAACTACGCTTAATATTTCCTTGAGTTACTTCATAAAGCTTTGATTCGGCTTTATCCAACAAATCAAATACATCGGTGGTTTCATCATATGAATCTTCAATAATTTCTGAAGAAATTTTAATCAAACTTCTTTGAATATATTTCTGTAAAATAATTCTAGAGTGAAACTCAATATGAGCCGATGATGAAATTTTTTGAGTAAGCTGAATTAGATAGAAATCACCCCCAGACAAATCCAGTTTACCCATCTTTTTCAATTGGGCAGAAACTGTTAACAAGTCAATGGGTTGAGAGTCATTAAATAAGGTGACAATTGCCTCAAAAATGTATTTGTGAGCATCTTTGTAAAACGCATCGGGCTGTAGAATATCAATTACTTCATCTACCCCTTTTTTGTCAATCATCATAGCCCCCAATACCGCTTCTTCTAGGTCAAGAACCTGCGGAGGGAGTTTACCTTTTTCTAAATTTATAATCGTAGTTTTATCTACTCTTACAGGGTTAATGTTTCGGATATTTTCCATGTTTCAAAGGTAGTCAAAAATTAAACTTTTATATTTTTGACTTGTTAATATAAAGTGTTGAAAACAATTCTTTTTTTGTTGATAACCAAAAAAAAATCCGAAACAATAAGGCTTCGGATTCTTTTAACTAAATGTAGTTAGTTATTCGTTGTACTGCCCCATTTTGCTGTATTTATCCATTCTTTGGGCAATTAAATCGTTTGTTGATAAGTCTTTTAATTCTTCAAAACCTTTTACAATATAATCTTTAACAAATTTAAAACCTGCTTCTTTATCACGGTGGATTCCTCCAAGTGGTTCAGGGATAATATCGTCTACTAAATTATTTGCTTTCATATCCATAGCAGTTAATTTTAAAGCTTCTGCAGCTTGCTCTTTATATTCCCAGCTTCTCCATAGAATAGACGAACAAGATTCTGGTGAAATAACAGAATACCATGTATTTTCCATCATGTATACTCTATCTCCAACACCAATTCCTAAAGCACCTCCTGAAGCGCCTTCACCAATAATAACTGTAATAATTGGCACTTTAAGACGAATCATTTCAAGAATATTTCTTGCAATAGCTTCACCTTGCCCTCTTTCTTCAGCTTCAAGACCAGGATAAGCACCTGGAGTATCTACTAAAGTTAATACAGGGATATTAAATTTTTCAGCCATTTTCATTAAGCGTAACGCTTTACGGTAACCTTCTGGATTAGCCATACCAAAATTACGTAACTGACGCATTTTAGTATTAATACCTTTTTGTTGACCAATAATCATGAATGATTGACCATTTATTTTTCCTAAACCACCAACCATTGCTTTATCATCACGTACACCACGATCACCAAATAATTCTAAAAAAGTATTATTTGTTAAGTTTGCAATATGCTCTAATGTATAAGGTCTATTGGGATGTCTTGACATTTGGACACGTTGCCATGCAGTCAAGTTAGCGTATAATTGTTTCTTGGTTTCTTCTAATTTTTGAGTAATGTTTTCACAAGTTGCAGTTACATCAACTTGAGAGTCTTCACCAATTTGTTGGCATTTTTCTAATTGTTCCTCAAGCTCTTTGATAGGCAGCTCAAAATCTAAATATTCCATAAGATTTTTTGGTTTTTATTCTTATTTGAATTAACAAAGATAAAGTTTTCGTTTGAGTTTAAAAGTAAATTTTAAAGTTTATCAACAGACAAGACTTACATATCTATTTTTCAGACAATTACTTACTTCTATTTTTAAAAACACCATTTAATATTACTGTTGCTAAAATAATAAAAGCACCAATATAAAATTGAGAACTCATCTTTTCTTTATCATTAAAAACAATCAATGCCAATATAATACCGTAAATAGGTTCTAAGTTTATAGTAAGCATTACCGTATAAGGACTTAAGTATTTCATAACTCCTACTGAAGCAATAAAAGCTAGCACATATTATATGTGGTCTCGGGGTATGCC
>CAMLKV010000121.1 GCA_946480635.1 uncultured Flavobacterium sp. | reverse complement strand
AAGAAGGTAAAAACCAACGTACCGTTTTAACCCCAGCCGAAGAACAATTAATCATCGATACGTTCAATAAAAAACAAGCAGTTGAAGATTTAGCTGTTGTGGTATCCAAAAAGGAAATTGAAGCTAAAAATTATTCGTTTTCCGCAGGACAATATTTTGAAGTAAAAATTGAATATACTGATATTACTCCTGAAGAGTTTGCTAATAAAATGAAAACCTTTGAAAGTAATTTAGCCAACTTATTTGCAGGAAGTAAATTGTTGGAAATTGAAATTCAGAATAATTTAAAAGGTTTAAAATATGAATAATTTAAAATCAAAAACTATTTCTGAATTAGTTGATGTTTTTAATAATATTAGAATTCCACTTTCTTCAAAAGAGCGTGAAAATTTAGAGAAGGTGTATCCATATTATGGTGCACAAAATATTGTTGATTATGTTGATAATTATCTTTTTGATGGAGAGTATATTTTAATTGCAGAAGATGGAGAAAATTTAAGGTCTAATAATCAAAATATTTGTAACCTAGTTAATGGAAAATTTTGGGTTAATAATCATGCTCATATTGTAAAAGCAAATTCAAAAAACGTTACAAAGTATTTATATTATAATTTTAATAGAATAAAATTCGAACCGTATGTTACTGGAAGTGCCCAGCCCAAATTAAATAAGGAGAATCTATTAAACATAAAAACTTATGTTCATGAATATCTTGATCAACAAAAAATTGCCAAAGTCCTTTCTGATTTAGATGCTAAAATTGAGTTGAACAAAAAAATAAATGCAGAGTTAGAAGCTATGGCTAAGACTTTGTATGATTATTGGTTTGTGCAGTTTGATTTTCCTAATGAACAAGGAAAACCTTATAAGTCTTCTCATGGTAAAATGGTTTGGAATGAGGAGTTTAAGAGGGAGATTCCTGTGGGTTGGGAAGTTAAAGAGTTAGGAAAATATGCTAACATAAAAAAAGGTACTTTAATTACTGAAAAAACTGCTAACACTAATGGTAATATTAAAGTAATTTCAGCTGGCTTAGATTTTTCTTATTTCCATGATAAATATAATTATCCTGAAAATACAATTACTATTAGTGCTTCAGGCGCAAGTGCTGGCTTTATAAATTTTTGGAGAGAACCTATTTTTGCTTGTGATTGTACAACTGTTAGAGGTAATAGTGATACTGATACAATTCACATTTTAGGATTCCTTAAAATGAGACAAGAATATATTTTTCAGCAAGCTAGAGGCTCTGCTCAACCTCACGTTTATCCAAAAGATATTGAAAGTTTAAAAATTCCTGTTCCGCCAAAAGAAATAATTGATGAATTTGGAAGATTTGTTATTTCTGGAAATATAAAAATATCAAATAATCTAAAAGAAAACCAAGAACTCGCTTCGTTACGAGATTGGTTGTTGCCTATGTTAATGAATGGGCAGGTGAGTGTGGGTGGTTATGAGGTTGAGGATAGTGAGTTGGGGATGGTTGCAGAGGATAAGGTTTAATGTAAAAAGAATTAAGGATGATATTATCAGCTATATTTATTTGATAAACCACAAATTATAAATTTTGGAGGGGAATATTTTTTTTCAATCCTTGAAAATGGAAGTATTTCAAAAGAAGAAAATAAGAGTTATATACCAAATTTTTACAATGAACACAATGTTTTATTGTTATCAGCAATTGTTGGTGCTAATGGTGCAGGAAAAACAAATATTTTAAGGGCAATAAGTCAAACAAGTGATGAAATTTCAATTGCTTTAATTTATGAAGATGAAATCAAAATTTTAATACAAAATAAAAAAGTAAATAATTTAAGTATTGAAAATTTTGATTTCGAAGAAATAGATAGTAATGACAAATTATATCCTTTATATTATTCTCCAAGTTTAGATTACGATATACAAGATATATTTAGTCCTATTTCACCTTCACGAAATTTTAATTCTAGTCTGAGTGAATTTTATTTTGACAATTTAGAAAGACAATTATTCTTTATGAATAATCCTAAAATTGAATTACTAAAGACTATATATCCAGATTTACCTTTTTTTGCAAAATTGAATGTTAAAGTAAATAATTTTAATAAAAGTCAATTTCTTAATATTTATAAAGAGGCAACTTTAGGAAAAAGTTTAAACAAAGAATTGGAAGCTTTATGGAATAATTATAATATCGAATCTGATATGATCCATAATGATGAAGATTTTCTTAAGAATTTAAAAATTATGTTACTTTCTCTTTTGGTTCTAGATGATACATATGGAGTCACAAATGATAATGGCAGTGAAGTTGGATTTAATGAGGTAATTAAACAAAGTACATTCACAAATAAATTAAATAAATTTTTAGAAAAAAGAATTAGCAATATAGATAACCCTACTTACCTTAGTTTAAAAAGGGATTATGTATTTGATGTTAATAGTACAGAGGAACTTATTAAAAGAATACAAAGAAACCCATTAAAACAAATTTCAGGAGGATTTGATTTTGATTCTATTAAGATTAGGATTATACGTTGTATAAATGCTTTTACAGCAGTAAACGATTTTTATAAATTCATTCGAGAATTCAATTTAAATGGAAGAATAAAAAAAGAAAATGAAAAAGTTTTTGTTGAATTCAAAGTTAATGATTTTAATTTAATTATACAATTGATTCGTGAATATGAGAAATTGATAACTGTATTTAAGGAAACTATTCAACATGATAATTTTAGAATTTTAAATTTTTTTCCAGATAAAAAGTTTTCAACTGGTGAAAAATCATTATTAGACTTTTTTAGTAGTCTATATTATTTTACAATAGATAAATCTGATCATCAAAGAAAAAAAGAAAATTATTTATTGCTACTGGATGAGCCAGAACTTGGTTATCATGCATTATGGAAAAAAAAGTTCGTAGATGCAATCTTAAAAGTTGTACCTGTAATTTTTAATGAGCTTGAAAAACGACCAAAAGTTCAGATTATATTTACAACTCATGATGCTTTAACACTTTCCGATATTCCAAATTATAATGTAACATACATTTATAAAAATAGTAAAAATAGAATATTATCATTTGCAGAAACTTTAGAAAAGAAAACTTTTGGTGGAAATATAACAGATAT
The DNA here is from genome assembly GCA_946480635.1 of uncultured Flavobacterium sp. The sequence goes on along the minus strand of CAMLKV010000121.1, from coordinate 3,592 downwards.
TTTAGCCGATTCTTTCTTTGTTGGCGATGGCTTAATTGGAGAGTTTGCAAAAAATAAAATTCAAGATATAATAGATTACATTAATTATCATGATAAAATAAGTAAGAATAAAGATTTTAAAGATTTAGAGTTAGAAAGTAGGCTCAGTTGGCTTGAATCAAAATATATAGCTAAAAAAGTTATAGAACAAATTGGAGAACCTTATTTATACGAAAAGTTAAATGACATGTTTTTAGAGGTGTTTCCTCAATTTAAGAATGAGGAAATTATAAGACTAGAAGAGAAAATTAAAAAGTTGAAAGATGATACCGATTCAAATAAATAATTCTTTAGCTGAAGAACATTATAAAAATATTGAATTCAATTTACTAAAACAAATTGAAAGAGTATTGAATGATGATGGTATAAAAAAAACAAGAAATGGAAGTACTTCAATAATTGAATTTTCAAATCAGCTTGAAGAAGATTTAGAACTATTTATTTCAGATCCTGAAAATAATTTGAAACCTCTAATTACAATAAAACCAGAATTATTAGTAAATAAGGTAAATAATTTGATTGTGCATAGACCTAATTATTTAAATAAATGGCATGATGATAATTTGATTTTAAAAAATATATTTGTTGATAATGGTTATGAAAATGAAAGTTTTAATAAATGGAATTTTATTAATAAAATAAAAATTGATACTTGCTCGTACTGCAATAGAAATTATATTTATACAACAAAAAAGAATAAAAAAATTAAACCAGAAATAGATCATTTTTACCCTAAATCAAAATATCCTCTTTTAGGACTTAGTTATTATAACTTAATACCTGCATGTAAATCTTGTAATGGATTTGGTGCTAAAGAAGAAAGTGATCCATTAATAGAAGGTTTAACAAACCCTTATTTATTAAACTACAATGACTTTGTATTAAGTCATAAAATAAAAAGCATAGCTGTTATAAACCCATTATCTGGAAAATCAGATGTTGAAGTTTCTTTTAAAAAATCGATTCCGGGTCATTTAGAAGTTTTTAATTTGAAAGAGCTTTATGAGCTCCATCATGATCATGCAATTGAATTAATCATAAAGAGGAATTTAAAGTACTCACAAAAGTACAGAGAGTATTTAAGTTCATATAAAGGTTTGAAATTTAGTAAGTCTGAGATTGATAGAATGATTTTAGGTAATTATGCTTTAGAAAAGGAGCAACATAAAAGGCCATTATCAAAATTGTATCAGGATATTGGTAAAGAATTAGGGCTGATTAAATAAATTTTATGATGAGAAATTAATTTAAAAACGAGAATTAAATTTTAAATTTTAATGGATTATATTCTTAAAAACAAAATAAACCATGCTTTACAGCACCCAAAATCCTTAGAAATTATAAACTCTTCAGATTTTTATTTTCAAAAAGCTAAAGATGCCTTACATGATTTTTTGGAGTTAGAAGTGAATGAAGAAACGAAACAATATCTTCTTGTAAACAGGAAAAACTACAACGAACTTAAACAGTTATTTGATGATTCTTTGGAATTAGCAAATTTTGGAAAGTTACTGTTTACGGTAATATCTTATTGTGATACAAATGCCCATAAAAAGAGAGAGTTAAACGCCTATGATGATAAAAGAGTTTTAGCATTGGCTTTCGTAAGAATGAATAATTGGGTTGAACAATTAATTACATACAAGTTTGAAAGAAAATTATTTGAAGGCTCTGTTAAGAATGCTGTTGACTATCTTTTACATCCTTTAGATAATTTCACAATGTTGAGTGAGTATCATCGTAGACAGCTTTCTCAAAACTTATTCAGTAAACCTTATAATAAATCAACTTTTAAAGATGACTTTTATAAATTTTTTACTGAATTTTCGATTACTGTAAAAAATCCTGAGAATTATACATACCTAATAACATCACTTTGCTACTTTATAGAAAAAGAATGGAAAGATAGCATTGTAGGTTTAATATCGCCCGATACAACTGGTTGGCAAGAAAATGCAATTAATCAAACAAGAAATGGTGATTACATTGTTTTATGGAATCACAAAAGACCAAATGGCTCACCTACAACTTTAAAGCTTTTAAGACAGAGTCTTGAAGAAAATGGTTTTTTTAGGGTTTTCTATACAGGAAGTCATAAAGTTCAATATGTTGCTGAAATAGTCGATTTTGTAGAAAGTCAAGATGAATTAAATAAAGCTAACTGGCCAGAAAATTTTGGAACTATTAAAGAGTATGATAATAACTTTTTAAAATACGAAGATGGAAGCAAGTCGGCAAAATGGATTTATTTAGCAAGGAAAATAATAAAAGTAAATCCAGAAGAATATTCTAATTTTCAATATTATAAATCTTTTGGATATCCAAGTGTTGGTTGTCAAGCTCCAATTGTTTCATTTAAAAATAGTCATGAAATTAATCTTATAAATCGGATGAATAATAATACTAGACTGCTTACGTACAAAAAGCAAATTATCTTACAAGGGCCTCCTGGTACAGGAAAAACGCGTGAAGCAAAATTAATTGCTAAAGAAATGCTCGGTTTGGAAGATGTTAAAGATTTAAAAGATAATGATCAGTTTAAATTAATTCAATTTCACCCTTCGTATACTTATGAAGATTTTGTGAGAGGAATTGTTTCTAAACCAAATCCTGAAGGTGAAGGTGTTTTATATGAGGCAGAAAATAAAACCCTAGGTAAGTTTGCATTAAAAGCTCTTAACAACTATTTAGCAAGCAAAGGTGAAAATAAAAAAAATGATTTCACACTGAAGTTAAATAGCTTGATTGAAAATATAAATAGTGAGTTAAATGAGGGACGAACTTATAAGTTTGCTGATAAAAGTACTGCCGAGATTTTTTCTGTAGGAAATGATTATTTATTGTATAGTTTTCCTCAAAGACAAAACATACGATATAAATTACTTTTCTCTGATTTAGAAAGAATTTATAATAGAAGACAAGAAATAAAAAATCCAATTGATATTAGAGATAATGAGTTTGATTTAGGGCTAGAAATGAAAGGTAAATTTCCTTATTATTTTATGTTGTTAAAACAAATGGAACCAATAGAGATTTTAGATTATACTAGTAAACCTATTGAAAATCTTAAAAAATATGTTTTAGTTATAGACGAAATCAACCGTGCTAATTTATCATCGGTTTTAGGTGAGTTAATTTATGCATTAGAGTATCGAGGAGAAGCGGTTGAAAGTATGTATGATGTAGAAGGTAATAAATTAATACTTCCTCCCAATTTGTATATTATAGGTAAAATGAACACAGCAGACCGTTCTGTTGGTCATATTGATTATGCCATAAGAAGACGATTTGCGTTTGTGGATGTTTTACCGAAAGAGTTAAATGAGGATCCGAAGGTAAAATTTCATAAAGATTTATTTAAAGCTGTTTCTGAATTATTCATTGAACAGTTTGATCCATCCATTGATTATGCTAAAGAACCCTATAAGCTAAAACGATCAAATTATTTATCAAATGAATTTGAACCAAAAGATATTTGGCTTGGACATTCTTATTTTATCGATAAATCGAATGAGCCTGATGGAGTAAGTATGGATATTCGCTTAGACTATGA
>CAMLKV010000120.1 GCA_946480635.1 uncultured Flavobacterium sp. | reverse complement strand
AGAGCAAAATATTCGTAAATAGGTTCTTTAAAACCTGCCATTCTAGTGGCTAGAATAATTTCCTTATTCTGCCCATTAAGAGTTTTAAACTTCGAAATTTTCTCTGTTTGATATAAGTGTTGTTTTGATATTACTTTTTTGAAAGCATAATCCGAAGAATCAATTTCTTTGAGCACTTTTTTGCCTCTCTTTACTACAAAGACAGAATCTATATGCCCTTTTATCGATTCAGGGTTTGCTGTAATTATAAGCTTGTTGTATGTGGTCGATTCAAAATTTCTGGTGTCATTTATCTTTTTAAGACCTATCGTTTTTTTGACTATTTCTTCTGCGGAATATTTATTTATTTGAGCCCTTGTTTTCGTTATGAAACCAAAAGTGAGTAGAATTACTGCAAAAAAAATCTTTTTTAAAACCATCAAAACAAAATAAAAAAACCAACAATGGTATGTACAAATATAGATGTATTCCATAAAAAAATCTGCATAAAGCAGATTTTAGTGGTTTTGGTTAGTGTTAAGTGTATTATTCTAATTCAAATGAAGAATTCAATATTAGCTTAGATTTATCAAATATATTAATAAAAAAGGAACCTGATTCTAAGTCGTTAGTAGGTATTTCTATTTTTACGGGTGTCGTTTTCCCTTCATACTTTATTTCTTTTGAAGAACTGTATGCTAATGATTTAATACCAAATTTCTTTTCTTTTTTTGTTCCAACAATATTGTTTTTACTGTCAATTATTTGGACAAAAAACTCTTTTGTTGTTGGTTTTACAAGTTCATTTTCTGCAATTGCGAATGTGACAGTTATTAAATCTGTTTTGCTAGCTTTTTTTGTTTCTATTTGCTTTCCTGAACTGCGTGTTTTGAAGAAATTAGTCTGTAAATCGTAAAAATATAGTTTTGAAGCTGTGGATATTTTTTTTGTTAGTTTTTTGTGTGCAGTTAACAAAGTGTCATTTTTAGTTTTTTCTCTTTTTAAAGCAATATTGGTACTATCAATTTTCTTTTTATAAAGATCAACTTCATTTAATAAATCTCCAATTCTATTGTCAATATCAGTAACACTCTTTTTGTAATCCGCAATATTAGTTGCGCTCAGATCTTTTTTCTTTTTTAGTTCAGTAATCAATTTTCTAATTCGTAATTCTTCTGAAGCTACTTTTTTTGATAAAGAACTATTGCTTGTCATTGTCTGTGCTAATAGTCTTTGAGACTTCTCAAGATCTTTTAAAACATTGTGTTTTTCCTCACGAAGTGAAACAATAATGTCCTTTGATCTGTCTGACATTTTATAGATGTAATACATGCTTCCAAGAAGTGTTGTCGCCAGAAGAATAATTACAGTTTTTAAATTGTTGTTTACTTTTTGAGTATTTTTTTGCATCGAAATTATGACTGAATTTTATAATTGTTTTCTGATTTAATGTTCTTGTCTAGGATATAATACATACTAATTCCTATTAGACCAACTGTAGCCATTAATAACCAGTTAGAAAAGTAGTTAAAATTTTCAATAACTGTAAATCCAATTTTAGGACTTGTTATTTGAGCAACACTAAAACTCATTGTGTATAAAGCCATATATTTTCCTTCATGGCCTTTAATTGCTCTATTGAATGCAAAGGTGTTAGAAAAAGAAAATAAAAGTATTTGACCAATGGTAATTAAAAAAATGCTCAACGCCATAATTCCTATTGATTTTGAAATCAATAGACAAAAGAACCCTAATGTCATAAACACGGATCCTAATAAAATTATTTTAGTGTCTTCATATTTTTTTGTCTCCAAAAAGCCAATTAGTGGCATTTCAAAAAGGAAAATTATTATCCCGTTTAATGAGAGTAGCAAGCCTATTTCAATTTCATTGAGTTTTAATTTTTCTGTATTGTAAAGTGGTATTGTTGTGAATAATTGAAAAAATAAAAATGCAGTAATAAAACTTGCAAATAAAAATAGAATAAAGTTTTTATCGAACATGTTACTTTTTTCAACTAAAGCAGCTTCGCTCCTTTGTTTTCTTAATATGGTTTTTCTAGCTTTATAAATTTTACTTTCATCTATTAATAGCATGAAAACTGTGATTGCAATTATGCAGGTTAATCCGTCTATCCAAAATAACAAATCATAGTTGTCTTTTTGGATTAACATTCCAGCTATAATTGGACCTGATACAATCCCTAGATTTACAGCAAGTCTTATAAGTGTCAGCGCTCTTGTTCTGTTTTCTTTGTTTGTAAAGTTAGAGACTGCAACATACATCGCAGGTTTATACATATCAGCAATTGCTGTGATTAAGAATAACCCAACACATAATTCGACAAAATCATATAAAAACATTAAAGCAATTATACCAAAACCTGTCAAAAAAAGACTGGAAAGCATAATGGTAAAATACCCTATTTTGTCTGTTAATTTACCTCCAAGCCATGATCCAGTTAATGATCCTACTCCTATGCAAGCCATCATCCAACCTATTTCGTTGAAAGAAAAGAAAAATTCTTCGTGTAAATACTTTGTCAAGAAAGGCATTACCATTGCGCCAGTCCTATTTATGTAAGTTATAAGCGTTAATACCCATATTTCACGAGAAAATCCTTTGAAATTATTTATATAGGAGGTTAAATAACGCTGCATTGGTTTGGGAGCTTACAAGCATTAAAAATTAGGAATCTAAATTCTTTTGATTATTAAAAATTTACTTAGTAGATTTTTTTGACTTTTTTAGATCTATCAGCAACATAAGAAACTAGCCAAGCTATTTGTCCTTCTTTAGCAAAATATAATTTTTTCCCATTTATATCAGGAATAGCTTCCAAACAAACCAGTAAAATATTGCTACCTGATATAAGATATTTTTGAGAATAAGTTTTTAGAACCTTTTCTGCTTCTTTATCAGTTTTTGCTTGTTCTTCAAATTTTTTAAAATTGTTTTTTAGAATAGCATCATAGTTGATTACATCTTCTAATTTGAATTCGTTAAAAGCTTCTTTTGCACCACCATAATACAAGGTGTAAAAAGCCCAAACCGCTCCTCCAGACATATATACTTTTTCTTTTTCAAGTGCAGTAGGTTTTGAAGCATACATGGCATTAACTTGCTCACGAAGAGTAGGTAAAAAACCAAAAGATTTGATGTTGAACTCGTTTATTTCATCATTTCTTGTTTTTTTAAGAACAGCTTCAGTTAGAGTAATTGTTCCATAATTTAAGCTAAGCGGGAAAAATACAAAGTTTTCACTATTGTAGACATCTACATAGCCACCTTTTGTATTACCACCTCCAATATCTAAAACCATTGAGTCTTTATAGTCGACAGGAGGGATGCATCCTTTTAAAAGCATTTTTCCTTCCATTTGAGCATCTATAAACTCCATGTCTTTACCTGTCGTTGCTTTTACTTTATCAATAAGCGCTTGTGTGTTTTTAGCCATAGCAACACCAGATGAACCAACAATGAAAATGTTTGCATCGGTAACACCAATTTCATTTTTGATTTTTTTGTAATTCGTAACTACAACATTAGCCGCTCTGTCAATATCTTCTTGAGCTAAATTACCGTCTATCGAAATACCTTTTGCGATTGCTACATTTTCTGTCCAATAAGATTTGATGGTAAAACCTCCTTTTTTGATGTTATAAACATCGATAACTGACATTTTTATTCCTTTGCTTCCTATTTCTATTCCGGCAAAAATATTTTCATTTTCTTGAGAAAAAAGTAAAGACTGAGTAAATAAAAGTAAGATTAGCGTAAAATGTAATTTTAAACTTTTCATGGGGTCTTGTTTTTGGGTTACTTAATTTGCTAGGAATCCAAAAATATTAAAATTTTGTTAATATCAAAGTTAAAATTTCGATAATAAAAAATCCGCAGAAATGCGGATTGTACTTTATTAGTTAAGTATGTATACTTAAACCTTCATTATTTCAGCTTCTTTGATAGCTAAATGGTCATCTATTTTCTTGATATATGCATCTGTTAATTTCTGAACATTTTCTTCAGCAGTTTTACAAATATCTTCAGATGTTCCATCTTTTTCTAATTTTTTGATCTCTGTATTTGCATCTTTACGAGCATTACGAATACCGATTTTTGCGTCTTCAGCTTCAGATTTGGCTTGTTTTACTAAATCTTTACGACGTTCTTCCGTTAGTGGTGGAACAGATATGATAATGTTATCACCATTGTTCATTGGATTAAAGCCAATATTAGCTATCATGATGGCTTTTTCAATAGGTTGTAACATGTTTTTTTCCCAAGGCGTAACAGTGATAGTTCTTGCATCGGGAGTATTGATGTTAGCAACTTGTGAAAGAGGGGTTTGTGAGCCATAATAGTCTACAAATACACCGCCTAACATTTGAGGGGATGCTTTACCAGCACGAATATTTAAAAATTCTTTTTCTAAGTGAGCAATTGAACCTTCCATAGATTCTTTAGTGCTGTCTAGTATAAAATTTATTTCTTCAGTCATTTTTAGTTTTCAGTTTTCTGTCTCGGTTATCAGTGTTAGATTACTTTGACGGGTTGTTATATATTAACTACTGTTCCTACGTTTTCTCCTTTACAAATTCTTAATAAATTACCTTCTTTATTCATGTCAAACACAATAATTGGTAATTTATTTTCTTGACTTAATGTGAATGCTGTTGTGTCCATTACATTTAATCCTTTTGCTAATACATCGTCAAATGAAATATAATCAAATTTAACTGCATCAGGGTTTTTTTCTGGATCTGCGTTGTAGACTCCGTCAACACGTGTTCCTTTTAAAATTACATCAGCATCAACTTCAATTCCTCTTAAAACTGCAGCCGTGTCTGTTGTGAAATAAGGATTTCCAGTTCCTGCTCCAAATATTACGATACGATTCTTTTCAAGATGTCTTACAGCACGACGTTTGATGTATGGTTCTGCAATGGCTTCAATTTTTAAAGCAGTTTGAAGTCGAGTTAACATTCCTTTTTCTTCCAAGGCTCCTTGTAATGCCATTCCATTAATTACAGTGGCAAGCATTCCCATATAATCACCTTGAACGCGGTCCATTCCGTTACTTGCTCCAGCAACACCTCTAAAGATATTTCCTCCTCCAATTACAATAGCGATTTCTACTCCTAAATCATGAATTTGTTTAATTTCTTCGGCATATTCACCTAATCTTTTAGGGTCAATTCCATATTGACGATCTCCCATTAGTGCTTCGCCACTTAATTTTAGAAGTATTCTCTTGTATTTCATTTTACATTGTTTAGCTGTGCAAATATAGAGATTATCTACGATTTTAGAAATACTGTTTTAGGTAGTTTTTTCTTCTGAATGCAAGTATTTTTCAATCAAATAATGCCCCAGATAGATCAGAGGTGTTAAAGCAATTGCTATTATCAATTTAAAGCTATATCCTGAAAGAGACATGTTTATGTAATCTTTGGTGGAGATTTTTCCGGTTAACCAAAAAGCAATGCCAGAAACTATGAAGCTATCAATTAATTGCGAAATAACGGTTGATCCTGTGCTTCGTAACCAAATCATCTTCTTTCCAGTTTTATTTCTGAGAATCCAGAAAACTGATACATCAACCAATTGTGAAACTAAGAAAGCAATTATACTTGCAATCATTATGAGTAATCCTTGACCAAATACTGCATAAAACTGCTCGTCATTTACAGTTTGTCCTGTTTCAAATGCTGGAATTTTTGTTCCTACCAAAAGTAGTAAGATACAATATCCTATTAATCCGGCTGTAATAAAAGATAGTTTTTTTACTCCGTCTTTTCCAAAGTGTTCATTAATCAAATCAGTGGTGAGGAAAACAACTGGCCATGGCAAAATTCCAATACTCATTAAAAATGGCCCTATTTGTATTAGTTTTCCACCAATTAATTCTGCAACTATAGCGTTTGTTATAAAAATTCCCGCAAGAACTATAAATACAATGTCTTTTTTGGTTTTGAACATGATTTGCGTTTTCTCAAAGATAACAGATTTGCAGAAATAAAAAAACCTCAGTCATTGACTGAGGTTTTGTATGTGATTTAAGATGTTGATTATCCTAAACTAACTCTTTTGAAACCTGTGATTTCAACATTAAATCCTTTAACATAATCACTAACTTTTTTAGTATCATCTTTGATGAAGTTTTGATCTAATAAAGCTTTCTCTTGATCTAAAGTAGTATTGTCAGAGATGAAACGTTGAATTTTTCCAGGAATAATTTTATCCCAAATTTGTTCTGGTTTACCTTCAGCTTTTAATTCTGCTTTAGCATCTTCTTCAGCTTGCTTTAAAACTTCTTCAGTTAATTGAGAGTAAGAAATATATTTAGGAACATTTTTCAAAGTTTTTCCTAAACGTTTTGCCTCTTCATTTTCTTTTTCGATTACAGCAATACGAGCAGCAAGTTCAGATTCAACGAAAGCAGGATCAAAATCTTTGTAAGATAATGTATCAGCTCCCATAGAAGCAACTTGCATAGAGATGTCTTTAGTTAAAACATCAGCATTAGCAATTGGAGCAGAAATTGCAGTTAAAGCAGCAATTTTGTTAACGTGAACATAAGATCCAACGAAAGCACCTTCTAAAATTTCGAAACCACCGATTTCGATTTTTTCACCGATAACGCCTGTTTGCTCGATTAATTTTTCTGCAACAGTAATTCCGTTGAAATCAGAAGCTAAGAAATCTTCTTTAGAGGAGAAGTTGATAGCTCTTTCAACTAAATCTTTAGCTAAAGT
>CAMLKV010000119.1 GCA_946480635.1 uncultured Flavobacterium sp. | reverse complement strand
AGGCTGGTGATTTATTATTATTAGATGTTGGTGCTGAATACGCAAACTATTCAAGCGACTTAACAAGAACAATTCCTGTTTCAGGAAAATTTACAGATAGACAACGCGCTGTTTACAATGCAGTTTTGAATGTGAAAAATGAAGCCACTAAAATGCTGGTTCCAGGAACACTTTGGAAACAATACCATATCGAAGTTGGTAAAGTGATGACTTCTGAATTGTTAGGTTTAGGTTTAATTGACAAAGCCGATGTTCAAAACGAAAACCCTGATTGGCCAGCATATAAAAAATATTTCATGCATGGAACATCTCACCATTTAGGCTTAGACACTCATGACTACGGACTATTACATGAACCAATGCAAGCTAATATGGTATTCACTGTAGAACCTGGCATTTACATCCCAGCAGAAGGATTTGGTATTCGTTTAGAAGATGATGTGGTAATTCAAGAAAAGGGAGAACCTTTCAACTTAATGCGCAATATTCCTATCGAAGCTGATGAGATTGAAAGCTTGATGAATGCTTAATATTAGAGAATAGATAAAAGAATTATAGATGAATGACGCCTCACAATTGTGGGGCGTTTTTTATACATTTACTTCAATTAAATAGATCATGAAAAAATTAATATATCTACTTTTAGTTTTAACAGTGTTTAATTTAAATGCCCAAACCGAAGGCTATTCTACCAATACTGATGATTCAAAAACATTCTATAAAATTTATGGAAAAGGCGAACCTTTATTAATCATCAATGGAGGTCCAGGTATGAACAGTAATGGTTTTGAAGCATTGGCTAAAAAACTGAGCGAGAAATATCAAACCATATTATATGATCAACGAGGAACTGGAAAATCTATTTTAAAAGAATTAAACCCAGAAACCATTACTATGAAATTGATGGCCGAAGATATAGAATCACTCAGAAAGCATTTAAAAATAGAAAAATGGTCTATTTTAGGTCATTCTTTTGGAGGAATTATGGCTGCACACTATGCTACGATTTATCCCAAAACTATTAGCAAAATTGTATTTTCTGCTTCAGGCGGAGTTGATTTAGGTTTAACGGAATATGTTTCGGCTAGTATTAATTCAAAATTATCCAAAACAGAACGTGATTCTTTGAATTATTACGATAACAAAATAGCAAATGGCGATACCAGCAAAAAAACGTTATTAGGCAGAGGTCGTGCACTAGCTCCTGCCTATTTATACAATAAAAAATATATTCCCATTCTAGCCGAAAGACTCACACAAGGAAATTCTACAATTAACCAATTAATTTGGGATAACCTTCAAAAAATTAAATTTGATTGTAAACCTAAATTAAAAGACTTCAATCAGCCCGTATTAATCATACAAGGAAAACAAGACATCATAAAACCTGAAACTGCCGAAATTGCTCATTCGGTTTTAAAGAATTCAAAAGTAATTTATCTTGATCATTGCGGACACTACGGTTGGCTTGATACAGAACAAGAATATTATAAATCACTATTTGACTTTCTTAAATCATAAACTAAGATTAATTTTGTATTCTTAAAAAGAAAGTGTTGAGTACCGTTTACTATAAAAATACCCAAATTTCCTACTCCTTAAACGGGAAAGGAACTCCTTTGGTCTTACTACATGGTTTTTTAGAAAATTCTACAATGTGGGATTTTTATATTGATAATTTTTCAAAAAAATATCAAGTTATTACGATTGACTTATTAGGTCACGGACAAACTGAAAACATGAGTTACATGCACACCATGGAAGATATGGCTGATGCTGTTCATGCAGTTTTATATCACTTAGGTATTTCTCAATCAATATTTGTAGGACATTCAATGGGCGGCTATGTATCTTTGGCTTTTGCCGAATTATATCCTGATATGGTAAAGGGAATTGTATTACTTAATTCAACATCAAAAGAAGACAGTCAAGAACGCAAACTAAACCGAATGCGTGCCATTAAAGCTGTAAAACAAAATGCTTCTGTTTTCGTAGGCATGTCTATTGCTAATTTGTTTAGTGAAGAAAATCGAGAAAAGTTAACCGATGAAATTGAAGCCGTAAAACAAGAAGCGTTAAAAACATCTTTACAAGGCATCATTTCTGCATTAGAAGGAATGAAAGCAAGAAAAGACAGAGAATTTATTTTACATCAAGCAACATTACCAATTCTTTTAATTTTAGGAAAAAAAGATCCTGTTTTAAATTACGAAGATAATATTTCTCAAATCGAGGGTACTGAAGTTGAACTCATCACTTTACCTGACGGCCACATGAGTCACATCGAAAATCGAGATGTTTTAGGGTCTATTTTACTGAATTTCTTTGAAAAAATTTAGGTGTTTTCTTTAAAATCAATTTCAGGGTTTAAAATTTCCAGAATTAATTCGATAAGTTCATTTTTAAAATCTTCTAACGTTTGTGAAGTAACTAAAGAGCCTACCTCTTTACCTTCTTTAATACCAAAAGGCATGAATCCAGATTTCATGTTTTTAAACGACACAATACCAACCTCTAAATCAAGACCTTTTGTTTGTTCTTCAAACATAAAAGCATAACACAAAAGCTGAATAATTTTATCATTTTTTAAATCAGCAGTAAGTCCATTCCATTCTTTTAATTGAAGACTTCTTAGTTCAACTTTACCAGTTTTGTAATCAGTTATCCTTAGTTTTCCATTCCGTATTTCTATTCTGTCAACATTTCCAGCAATTTTCACAGGAAATGGCAATCGTGCATCTTCTAAGTTTCGCTCTAATCCAACTTCTAAAGCAATAATCTTAACTGTATCACCTTTTTCAATTAACTTTTTTTCTTCACTTAAAAAATTATAAATATTGCGTTTTGCAACTTCAAATGCTAAAAGGTTTTTACCTTTTTTAATTTCTCCTTCTTTATAAACTTCTCTAAATTGTTTTTCTATTTCACTATTTGACAAACTAATTATTTCGTCAATTATTCCAACGGACAAGAATTGATTTAAATAAGGTTTATATAATTCTTCCAAAGCTCCATGAATAATTGTTCCTAAAGTATTTAAGGCAATATTTTCTTCAACCTCATCAACTTCTCTAATAGAGAGTACTCGTTGAAAATAAAATTGAATAGGATTACGAATATAAGTTGTTAAAGCCGAAGGCGAAAAACCCTTATCAGTTGCAATTTGTTTAAGACGTTGTAAAACCAATTCCGTTTTACCAATCTCCATACTTTGATAGGCGATATTAGGAATAAATGGCTGAATTATTCGATGCGAAAGATTATGACTATTTCTTTTTTCTACTTCTAATTGTGTAATAAATCTACTTTTCTCACCTCCATCTAAACCTTCATTTTCTGTATTATACAATAAATAAATATTTTTTGCTCTAAGTAAAAGATGATAAAAATGGTACGAATAAATTGCATCTTTTTCTTTGAATGTTGGCAGACCAATTTCTCTTTTTATATCATACGGAATAAATGAATTATTAGACTTTCCAGAAGGAAATTTACCTTCATTCATTGATGTAATTATAACCGTTTCAAAATCTAAAACACGACTTTCTAAAACGCCCATCACTTGTAATCCAAGCAATGGTTCTCCCTCAAAAGACACTTCACTTAAATCGATAACTTGTTTGTAAAGACTTTGAAGTATTTCTACCGAGTTAACATAACTATTCTTCGAACAATATGACAACAATTGATTTATTGTCTTGAAAATAGAATACAGAAAGGTTTTAACCAGTTTATCTTCCTCTTTTTGATGATTAAGCTCATCTTTAATTAAAAGTAATAATTCTTTAATATTCTGAAGAATATCAAGGGGTTTTTCATTCCATTTTTTAAAGATTATATTAAAGAAAGAGTTGCTGTCTTCCTTAAGATTTGTTACCCTATTATGTGTTATGAAAGTGTAGTTGTTCCTTTTAATCAAATTGATTAAATCTGAAGCATCAACATAAGGCTCAATAATTGGATTTGAAAGAAGTTCCAAAACATCTTTATAGTAAAAAAGATAACTCTCAGGATTCCTTTTTAATGCATGGCTGTGCATTTTGAACAATTTAGCAACTAAAATTTGGACAGGATTATTTTTACTTGAATAACCCATAGTAATGTTAAGACTCCTTACGTTTTCTGGTAAAGAATGTAAAACTGGAATTAATAAATTTTCATCACCAAGCACTAAAGCTACTTTGCTTAAATTATCTAGAGAAGTATCACCTGATTTTTCTTGTATAATTTGAGATACAATTTTTGCCTGACCAACAGATTTTGAAGTACCAATTATCTCTATATTCTTCTCTTTAGAAAACTCATTAACTATCCACTGAAACTGATTCGTATTGTAATAGTTCCATTGCTCTTTAAATCGTCTTGCAAAAAGCCCAGCATCATGATGTAAATCCTTTAAAAAGACTTCATCTATATCCCAAAGAATTTCTGCCTTATTCTGAGAAATCAAATATTGTATAATTCTTTCTTCCGCTTGGTTCAAAGCATTGAATCCGGCAAATAGGACTTTACTTTCTTTTATTTTAGATGAAAATACCTCAACATTTTTTACAGCTTCTCTATAAATAAGACCTTGATAACCAATTTTCTTTTTTAAAAGATGATTATAAAAAGCTTCATAGTATTTGGGCAAACTATCCCAAAACTCAAGTTGTTTGTCTATAATTTCAGTAGTATCGCTTGGAGATAAATCCCACCTTTTAAGGACCTCGATGTCTTTCAAATACGAAAAAACATAATCAGGATTTATAAGGTATCTATCAATTTCATTAAAATCCTGCAATAGCATTTTTGCCCAATTCGCAAATTGTTCAAAATCTTGTCTTCTATCTGATATTGTAAGAGATGAATAAACTTCAAAAAACTCAAATAGTAACTCAATATTATCGATACTTCTTACACCTGATATTTCTTGAACAAAGTCTTCTACACTTACAATTTTGGGTGCAAAAAAATAATCTTTTAAATAGGTTTTAAAAGATTCTAATAAAAAAATTTTAGCTCTTTTATTAGGCAAAACAATTACAATATCCGAAAAAGAATATTGTTTTTCATTAACAATATAATTGGCTAACTTATCTAAAAAAGAGGTTTGAGTCATTTTATAAAAATAAAAAAACGCTCCGACTAATCGGAGCGTTTTAAAGAATTTATTTCAGAGGAAATTATTTTACTAATTTCACTTCAACTCTTCTGTTTTGAGCTTTACCAGCTTTAGTTTTGTTAGAAGCGATTGGTTTAGACTCACCAAAACCAGCAGAAGTTAATCTTGAAGCTTCAATACCATTTTCTACTAAATAAGTAACAACAGCAGCAGCTCTAATTTCTGATAATTTTTGGTTAGCAGCATCTTTACCATCAGAATCTGTGTGACCTTCGATAGAGAAGTTAGAAGATGGGTACTCTTTTAAGATAGCAACCATAGCTTGTAACACAGGGAAAGTTCTTTGTTGGAAAGTAGCTTTATTAGTGTCAAATAAGATAGTTTTAGCGTAGTCGTTTAATTTTTTCATTACGTCTTCGCTTACTTCAGGACAACCATTGTTAGCTACAGTACCTTTAACATCTGGACATTTGTCATCTTTGTCAAGAACTGAGTCACCATCAGTATCTGGCCATGGACAACCTCCGTTATCTCTTGGACCTGCCACAGTAGGACATTTATCGTTTTTGTCAGCAACACCGTCACCGTCAGCATCTGGACAACCTTGTAAGTTAGCTAAACCAGCTACTTCAGGGCAAGCATCATCTTTATCAGCAATACCGTCACCGTCTGTGTCAGGACATCCGTTTAATTCTTTTGGACCAGCAACTTCAGGACAAGCATCGTCTTTATCTTGGATACCATCAGCATCTTTGTCTGGACAACCTTGGAATTCTTTTAAACCAGCAACATCTGGACAAGCATCATCTTTATCATAGATACCATCACCATCTGTATCTTTACCACCAAATTGGAAAGTAAGACCAGCCATGTGTTGGAATATTGAAGGAACATCCAAAGCTCCTTGCTCATCAACTCTATCAGAAAATGCTTTTTTGTAAGTAGAACTTAATGATAAACCTACTTGCTCAGTCAACCATAAAGTTAAACCAGCTCCAGCATTTGCGTTTCCAGCAGATTGTTTACCCATCCAAGTGTAACCTCCACCAACATGAACTGAAGGATCAAACCATTTGATTCCAATTAAATTTTTTAAGCTGTAAGCAATTTTAGCATCAGCACCGTAGTACATTAAATCACCAGGATTGTATGTTTCTACAGAGTTTGCAGAAGGACCAACCCAGTCAACCCATTTAGTAATTTTGTTAACTGACCCAGTAACACCTACTGAGAAACTTCCACCAACATTTCTTGAAACAGTCAAATAAGAAACTGAAGGAATAATATTCCAGTTCTCTTTAACATTGAAAAATTGTGAAAAGTGGTCTTTGATATTTGCATCTCTCATACCTGCACTAGTTCTAGTATCTACTGCATTGGCTCCGAAAGATATTGCCCACGGATTATCACTGCTTTGTGCATTGGCACTCAAACCAGCTACCATCAACATGGAAACAAAAAGTTTGTTAAGATGTTTCATACTTAATTTTATTTGATTACAATACGTTATTGTGACAAAAGTAAGAGGTAAATAATTAATTACAAAATGAATTGTTAAAAAAATCGACTTGTTTATTGAAAAAATTATTTTTTTAGTATATTTAAAGAAAGCCCAACTTCCGTAAAGGCATCAATGG
>CAMLKV010000118.1 GCA_946480635.1 uncultured Flavobacterium sp. | reverse complement strand
GGCTTTCGTTGGAATATATTTAGATAAAGCAGCAAGAAATCCCGAAGCAGTAAAAGAACTCCGCAAAATACCCGAAGTATTAGAGTGTCATTATACAACAGGAAACTGGAGTATTCTCATCAAGATTATTTGTCGTGATAACGAACATTTAATGCATTTATTAAATACTAAAATTCAAGCCATTGAAGGCGTTTCAAGAACCGAAACTTTCATCTCTCTTGATCAACAAATAGAAAGACAAATACAGTTATAAAAACTTAAAATCCCAATTAAGAAAACTATGAAAGTAAACAAAACAATTGGATTAAGGATCATTGGATTAACTCTTACAACATTGCCCCTTGTCCTAACAAATCAAAACGATTGGATTAAAGGTCTGATTTTTGGAATAGGAATTGGACTTTTACTACTATCTTTAATCATTAAAATAAAAGCTCAAAAAGCTATTTAATGAAGAATTTTTTTAAAGCCTCTTTTTTTATATTTACTTCCATTACTTGGGGGCAAAAAACAATTCGATATGCAGACTCCTTAAGAATAGTTAAACATATCCCAGAAATAAGTTATGCTGTAGTAAATGACAAATCTATTCTTGAAATGGAAGCCATTGGTCTTCATTCTGTTCAATTAAAAGACCCAGCCACATTAAACGACCGATTTCATATAGGCTCTAACACAAAAGCTATGACTGCTTTTATTATTGCTAAATATGTAGAATTAGGAAAATTAAAATGGACAACAAAGTTCTTAGACATATTTTCGGAATGGAAAGAAAAATCTAGACCTGAATATTCACATATCACTTTACAGGATTTGCTTTCACACAAGGCGGGTATTCAGCCGTTTCAAGGAAATGCAGGTTTTGAAACTGATGAGGAAATTAAGCTGCCTGTATTTAAAGGCTCTAATCCTGAAAAAAGAAATCAGTATGGTCAATTTATACTAACTATTGAACCTGTAAAAACAGATGAAGATATGCCATTTGTTTATTCAAATGCTGGTTATGTTTTAGCAACTTTAATGTTAGAGCGAACTACAGGCAAAACCTGGGAACAATTGGTCGAAAAAGTGTTTAATAAAGATTTAAAATTGGATGTAAAGTTATCTTGGCCAGAGAACCAAAAGAAAAAAGACACTTGGGGACACACTTCAGAAAACAACATACTATCGCCAGTACCATCTTCAACAATTAATAGATTGGAGATTGACCAACCTGCAGGTGATATAAATATAAAATTAAAAGATTATGTAAAGTTCATACAACTTAATCTACTTGGTCTTGAAGGAAAAGACAACTATTTAAAAGCAGATACCTATAAATTTATTCATAAGGGCATCGAAAATTACTCAATAGGCTGGTATAATATTTATGAAAATGGAAAAGAATTTTCTACCCATGGCGGATCAGTAGGAACCTATTATACACTTGTTCACATTGACAGAATAAAAAATCAAGCTTATATTATTTTTACAAACTCCTTTAATTTAGATACTCAAGAAGGAGTAAAATATTTAATGCGAAAATTAAAAGCAAATTATTAATCAAAAAGAAATCACAACAAAATAAAAAATCCGCTCTATTAAGCGGATTTTATTATAATATAATTTTAGAAATTATCTTCTATTCATATAAATAGAAACATAATACAATAAGGTCGCAATAGAACCTATGGCAGCTACTACATATGTTCTTGCAGCCCATTTTAAAGCGTCTTCCGCTCCAGCATATTCTGCCTGATTTACCATGTTTTTATTTTTTAACCATGCTAAAGCACGATTACTTGCGTCATATTCTACTGGAAGTGTAATTACAGAAAACAATGTGGTTGCAGCAAAAACTACAATCCCAACTAATAATAATCCTGGAAACACTTTTATCATCAAAATCCCTGCTAAAAGTATCCATTGCACAAAGCTTGAAGCTACTTGAACAACAGGAACCAACTTAGAACGCATTTCTAACCATTCATACCCAACAGCATGTTGTACTGCGTGACCACATTCGTGAGCTGCAACTGCAGCTGCGGCAGCATTACGTTGATTGTATACTCCCTCAGATAAATTTACAGTTTTATTTGCTGGATTGTAGTGATCTGTAAGCATTCCTGGAGTAGAAATAACTTTTACATCATAAATTCCATTGTCAGCCAACATTTTTTCAGCAATTTCAGCACCAGTCATTCCATTTTGTAATTGCAGTTTTGAATAATGCTCAAACTTACTTTTCAATCTTGAACTTACTAACCAGCTCACCAACATAATGGCACCTGCTAATATCATATACCCTGAACTAAACATATTTTGTCTTTTTTAAATTGTAGTTAAATTTAATTAATTACTATCAAATTACAAGCCATTTATAAAAAATGCCAAGTTGTCATTACTATTTACAAATTGTTATAAAAGCAATCAATTCTGTAGCTTCATAATATGTAAACGAAACATTGATTACTTGATAACCTTCGGCAGATTTTTGGTTTAAAAAGATTTCAACTTCTTTAGATAATTCTTCTTTCATTCCTTTAAATCCAGCTGATTTTTTTAAAATATGAACTTCATGTTTTTTCATTTTTTATTTTCTTTATTATACGTAAATTCTGAAAAATGTTACAAAAAGAAATCCCAAATTTCCACTTCGACAAGCACAGTGATCGGAAATTTGGGATTCTTTATTTTTATGTTTTAAAAACTATCCTACCAAATTGATAATCTTTCCAGGAACGATAATTACTTTATTAGGCGTTCTTCCTTGCAATTGATTTTGGGTTCTTTCATCTGCCATGACAATTTCTTCGATTTGTACAGCAGTTAAATCCAAAGGCAACTTAATGGTGAAACGCATTTTTCCGTTGAAAGACACTGGGTATTCTTTTTCAGATTCTACTAAGTATTTTTCTTCAAACTTAGGGAAAGCAACTCTGGCAACAGAACCTTCATGACCTAAAGCACTCCATAATTCTTCTGCAATGTGTGGTGCATAAGGCGACACGATTACTGCCAATGGTTCAAGAATAGCCCTGTGGTTACATTTTTGTTGTGACAATTCGTTCACACAAATCATGAATTGAGAAACCGATGTATTGAACGAGAAGTTCTCGATATCTTCAGTAACCTTTTTGATGGTTTTGTGTAACGATTTGTACATATCTGCTGTTGGTTCAGCATCAGTTACAATCAATCCATTATCATCAAAATACAAACGCCATAATTTTTTCAAGAAACCATACACACCAGTAATACCAGCTGTGTTCCAAGGTTTCGCTTGTTCTAAAGGACCTAAAAACATTTCGTATAAACGTAACGTGTCCGCACCGTATTCATTACAAATATCATCAGGGTTTACTACGTTGTATTTCGATTTCGACATTTTTTCTACCTCACGACCTACAATATATTTTCCGTCTTCTTCTAAAATGAATTCTGCTCCATTAAAATCAGGTCTCCATTTTTTAAAAGCATCTGTATTTAATTCATTTGAAATATCATTAATTATTGACAAATCAACATGGATTGGCTGGAATTCAAATCTATCTTTAATTTCTAATACTTTTGCCTTCCTTGTTTTGTTAATTTGATCATAATCAGATTGAGCGAAACCTTCTTTTTGGATTCTTCTCATAACATTATATGACACAAAATACTTTTGAGTTGACTCGTTTACATCAGTAACTTTAATATCAGTAATAGCATCAAAATTAATTAATCTATAAACAAAAGCACTCATTCCCAAAATCATTCCCTGATTAATCAGTTTTTTGAATGGTTCTTCCGTTGGAGCAAAACCTCTATCTTTTAAGAATTTATTCCAAAAACGAGAGTACAATAAATGTCCGGTTGCGTGTTCGCTACCGCCAATGTATAAATCTACATTCTCCCAGTATTTTAACGCTTCTTCACTAGCAAATTCATTTTCGTTTGACGCATCCATATAACGCATCCAATACCAAGACGAACCTGCCCAACCTGGCATTGTATTTAATTCCAGAGGGAATACTTTTTCATCATCAATAAACTCGTTGCTTACAATAGTGTTGTTTGCAGTATCCCAAGCCCAATCTGATGCATTTCCTAATGGTGGCTGACCATCTTCTGTTGGTAAATACTTTTCTACTTCTGGTAAAACGATTGGCAAATGTTCCTTAGCAATCATTTGTGGCAATCCATTCACATAATAGACTGGGAATGGTTCACCCCAATATCTTTGACGAGAGAAAACCGCATCGCGCAAACGATAATTTACCTTAGCTTTTCCTGCTCCTATTTCTTCTAAAGCAGAAATGATTTTCGCAGTAGCATCTTTGTAATTCAATCCGTTTAGGAAATCTGAATTTGCAATGATTGTGGTGTTTTTATCATCGAAAGCCGTTTCAGAAATATCAACGCCTTCAAAAATATTTTTAATTGGAATATTGAAATGTTTCGCGAAAGCATAATCACGTTCGTCACCACAAGGTACCGCCATAACAGCTCCTGTACCATAACCTGCCAACACATAATCACCAATCCAAACTGGAATTGGTTCTTTTGTAAACGGATGTTCTGCATAAGCGCCTGTAAATACACCTGAAATGGTTTTTACATCGGCCATACGTTCTCTTTCCGAACGCTTTGCTGTAGCTTCTATGTATGCTTCAACAGTTTCTTTTTGTTCTGGAGTCGTAATTTTGGCAACCAATTCATGTTCTGGCGCTAATGTCATAAACGTTACACCAAAAATCGTGTCAGGTCGTGTTGTAAACACATCGATTACTTCGTTATGATCTTTTAGTTTAAAACTCACAGCAGCACCAACCGATTTTCCAATCCAGTTACGTTGTGATTCTTTTAATGATTCGGTCCAATCGATAGTTTCTAGACCTTGCAATAAACGTTCCGCATACGCCGAAATTCGCATGGACCATTGGGTCATTTTTTTACGAATTACGGGATGACCTCCACGTTCTGAAACTCCGTTTACGATTTCGTCATTAGCCAAAACCGTTCCTAAAGCTGGACACCAGTTTACTTCGGTTTCTGCTAAATAGGTTAATCTATATTGCAACAACACTTGTTGTTTCTTTTCTTCAGAATAGGAATTCCAATCGGAAGGGAAGAAGATTTCAGTATTGTCATCACAAACTGCATGAATAGTTGCGTTACCGCTTCTTTCAAAAATGTGAATCAATTCTGAAATATCTTCGGCTCTATCAGTTTCTTTGTTGTACCACGAATTGAACAACTGAATAAAAATCCATTGTGTCCATTTGTAATAGTCGGCATTTGAAGTACGCACTTCTCTACTCCAATCAAACGAAAAACCAATTTTATCTAATTGTTCGCGGTAGCGTGCAATGTTTTCACGAGTTGTTTTTTCAGGATGTTGTCCCGTTTGAATTGCATACTGTTCTGCAGGTAAACCAAACGAATCGTATCCTTGTGGATGCAACACATTAAAACCTTGGTGTCTTTTAAAACGTGCCACAATATCTGAAGCAATATAACCCAGTGGATGCCCAACATGCAATCCCGCTCCAGACGGATACGGAAACATGTCTAGCACATAATATTTTGGTTTGTCAGAATTGTTTGAAGCAGCAAATGTTTTGTTATCTGCCCAGTATTTTTGCCATTTGGCTTCGATTTCATTATGAAAATACTTCATTACGCTTAAAAGTTTGAAAAGTATAAGGCTTTGACCTCAACTTCTAAATTAATTTTTTGAGTTGCAAATTTACATTTATTATAAGAAACTGGAAATTTTGCAGAATATTAAAATATGTCACTCATTTACACCATGTCTTCGGGTTTCACCCAAGCATCAAAATCTTCCGCGGAAACATATCCTAAACGAACAGCTTCTTCCTTGAGAGTGGTGCCATTTTTGTGAGCCGTTTGTGCAATTTCGGCGGCTTTGTAATAACCAATTTTAGTGTTTAATGCTGTAACCAACATCAATGAATTATCGACCAATTCTTTGATTCGGCCATAATTAGGTTCTATTCCTTGAGCGCAATGTTCATCAAACGAAACACAAGCGTCTCCTAACAACCTAGCCGATTGCAAAAAGTTTGCCGCCATAACGGGTTTAAAAACATTAAGTTCATAATGTCCTTGCATTCCTCCTACTGAAATGGCTACATCATTACCCATTACCTGAGCACAAACCATAGTCAATGCTTCACATTGCGTTGGATTCACTTTTCCTGGCATAATAGAAGATCCCGGTTCGTTTTCAGGAATTAAAATTTCACCAATTCCAGATCTTGGTCCCGAAGCCAGCATGCGAATATCATTAGCAATTTTATTAAGTGAAACCGCCAATTGTTTTAACGCACCATGCGATTCCACTATGGCAT
The DNA here is from genome assembly GCA_946480635.1 of uncultured Flavobacterium sp. The sequence goes on along the minus strand of CAMLKV010000118.1, from coordinate 419 downwards.
CGTGCGAAGCTAAAGCTTCAAATTTATTGGGCGCTGTTACAAAAGGATGACCAGTGAATTTTGCAATGTATTCAGCCACTTTTACATCGTAACCCTTTGGAGTATTTAATCCTGTGCCCACAGCAGTTCCTCCTAAAGCGATTTCTGAAAGATGAGGTAAGGTATTTTTTAGCGCTTTTAATCCGTAATCCAATTGCGCTGCATATCCAGAAATTTCCTGGCCAAGCGTAAGTGGTGTCGCATCCATAAGGTGTGTGCGTCCAATTTTCACAACATTTTGAAATGCATTGGCTTTTGCTTTTAAGGTATCACGTAATTTTTCCACCCCAGGAATAGTGGTTTCGACAACCATTTTATACGCTGCAATATGCATTCCTGTTGGAAAAGTATCGTTAGACGATTGTGATTTATTTACATCA
>CAMLKV010000117.1 GCA_946480635.1 uncultured Flavobacterium sp. | reverse complement strand
TACATTAGGAGAAAATATTGGAGACTTAGGCGGTGTTAATGCTGCTTATGATGGTTTACAATTATTCTTAAAGAAAAATGGAAGACCAGAAAACATCGATGGTTTCACACCTGAGCAACGCTTCTTTATTTCATGGGGGACTATTTGGCGTTCAAAAATGAGAGACGAAGCAATTAAAAACCAAGTAAAAACAGATCCTCATACGCCAGGTATGTATCGTGCTTATGTTCCGCTACAAAATGTGGAATCTTTTTACCAGGCTTTTGATATCAAAGAAGGTGATAAACTATATGTAAAACCAGAAGACAGAGTTAAAATTTGGTAATCACAAAAAACATAGAAAAGCCCCCAATTGAGGGGCTTTTTTTATTATAAATATTTTTTGTTAAAAGCATCTCTGGTTCCTTTATTTACCAAGTAAATTCCAAATAAAACTACCAAAACTCCAATTGCCAATGTAATTGTTATTGATTCTTGAAAAATAAAAGCCCCTAAAATAACAGCAATTATAGGATTTATGTACGCATAAATACTACTCACTTCAGTAGGCAAATGTTGCAAGGCATAAATAAAAGCAACGAAAGTTGTTATTGAACCAAAAACAACCAAATACCCAATAGACCACCAAGCTTGTTCAGGAATTTGAGTTATATTTATTGATGTCCCTGTTGCTCCCGTATAAGCAAATAACAAAATACTTGAAATAAGCATCTGTAATCCTAAACTAAAATAGGGATTAAAGTTTTTAGCTTTCTTTTTAGTATATAAACTTCCAAATGCCCAAGTAATAGTAGCTAAAACAGAAAGAAAAATACCAAACTGAAAATCTGGTTTAATAAAATCGGCTAAATAATCAGAGAAAACAATACACACACCTCCAAAACTAACAAGTAAACCAATCACAGATAATTTTGAAAGGCGTTCTCCATTAAAAAAACTGATTATCACAATCCATAAAGGAAAAATCGCACCAATAACAGCTCCCAATCCGCTGGAAACATACTTTACACCCCAAGTACTTAAACCATTACTTAGTACAAAATTTAAAATACTCAAGATTAAAATGGTTCGCCACTGTTTCCCTTTGGGCCAAGGTGCTTTTTTAAAAATAAAATAAATTAAATAACATGCTGCACCTATAAATTGTCGGATTGCAGCAAGTTGTAAAGCTGGCATATGCTTTACCCCTTCTTTTGAGGCCAACCAAGTGGTTCCCCAAAAAAAGCAAACCCAAATTAAGGCTAAAACAGGTAAACCAAGAGATTGTATTTTTTTTATAGACTTCATCAATACAAATCTAAAGCAAATTGATGACCTAACCGTTCAATTAATTTATCTGATTTAATAATTTTACTAGTACTAATAATCGATTCTGTAAATTTTGGCAAAGCCAAATTCATCTCTAAAGCTTTTTGAGTATAATATTCTTTTCGGGTTGGATGAAATGGCGCTACTGCATTAAAAGTTTCTCCCCACACATCACTACCAATAATTTTAGAAATAACCTCTATACAATCTTTTTGATGAATCAAATTTATTGGAGCATCAGGACTTTCAATATTTTCTTTTCCTGCCAAATATTTTACCGGATGCCTATCTTCACCAATCAATCCTCCAAATCGCAGGATAGTTGTTTTGAAACTCGAATTACTTTGTAACAACTTTTCAGTTTGCAACAATTGCTTCCCATTTTCTGTATTTGGTTCAGGAATAATCTCTTCTGTAATTACTCCATCTTTATTTCCATACACCGAAGTTGAACTCACAAACAAAACTTTTTGTACAGATGATTTCTCGATAAAAGGAATTAACCTTTCCATTTTAGCAACAAAATTTTCCGAAGAAACACTTCTTAACTTTGGTGGAATATTGATGATTATGACCTCTGAATCTTTAAGAAACTCTCTTACTTCTCCACTTATTCCTTCTTCAGTCAAAGAAATTATAAAAGGAACAATTCCAGCATCTTCCAACTTGCTCAATTTCTCTGAAGTCGTAGTCGAACCATTCACAATAAAGCCTGAATCAATAAGTTTTTTTGCTAATGGCAATCCCAACCATCCACAACCTAAAACACTAATTTTTTGCATTTCTAAAAACTCGGTGTTCTACAACAATAGCATCATTTAAAACAAAAGGTGTTGGCATCATCCAAGATTTTCTTTTTGTGATACTAAACTGAGGATGTTCTAACAAATCGAAAGAACTTTCCTTTAATGATAAATCTAATTTTGCTTTAGCTGGAATTCTAAATTGAAGTTTTAACGGAATTGTATCGGTAATATAATAGGTTAAGACTTTATTGTTTTTAGCATTTTCGATATTGCTTTTGAATTCTATATTTTGAACATTGTTAGCCCTCAATTGTTGGGGTTTTCCTCCATTAGAAAATATGTCAATTCTATTCAATTTTCGATTTGGTAGAATGTCAATCACAAAATTTCTATAATTACCAACAACAGAATCTTTAACGAAGTTTACAGTCGATTTTGGCAAATTCTTAAATGAAGCACTAGTCATAAAAGTAAAACCAGCTTGGTACTTACTATACATTTTATTGCTGTTTAATTTTTTAGCATCGGTTGGTTTTTCTCCTAAATAACCTTTAGTCCATTCGTCTAAATTTTTATCATACGTTGCCCAGTAGGCTTTTCTTTCATCTGCATTTTGAATATAAACCAAGCTATTCGGTTTTGCTTTATTTTCTGCATAATCAGAATTCAAATGTGCTTTGCCTAAAAAACTTAGTCCAAGAATTAAAAACAAGAAAAAATACCCCTTTTTATTTTGGAACGAACCAAAAATTGGCAACAACAATCCAAAAATAAGTGTTACAAAAATTGTACTCACAAAAAGTATCTTTAACCCTAAACCTATTGGGAACATTTCAACAAAAGGCACCAAAATAAAAAGTGTAGGAAGTGCTAAAATAAAATTGATGTAAGGATTAGACTTTTGAGTAATTATAAAGTAACCCAACATTAGCAATCCTGATAATACTGGAATGATAAAAAATCCGGCTCCTTTAAGATAAAATGCTGCGCCAATATTAATAAGCAACCATAAAATTAACGGACCAACGAACTGATTGTATTCTTTTGGTTTGCTTTCTTTACTATGATACATTATAAAACAAAATGCGAGTGCAATACTTGCAAATCCGTAAATATAATCGTGGCCGTTATACGTAAAACCTTGCTGAATATCACTGTATTGTGGATAAATTTCTAAAAGCAGTTTCCATCCCAAAAAGCCAACAGCTCCTGTAATTACCAGTGTCAACAAAAAGGTTATCATTCCTTTGCCCATTTCGGCAGGATGTAATACACGTTTTGAAATTCCGATAAAGATTAAAATTAATGTCAATACAATTGCTACAATAAGCATTGGCATAATCCAATCGAATGGATAACTAATAAATCCGAATGGAACTGAAAAATAAACTTTATCTTCTGTTGAATTTAAATTTGACAAATCGGCATTAGCTAAATAATTCATCAAAGGATACAAGTTTGCTCCTTGATGTGCCATTGTTCTTTTATCAAGATTTTGATAACTATCTTGAGCAGTATGATAATTAAAGTGATTGTCTATAAAAGCAAAATTAAAACCTTGTATTTTACCAAGGGTTCTAAAAACTGTCAAATCGGTATCATTTGGCAACATTTTATAAATACTGTACATCAGCGAATTCGAATTTGGTCGAGAGAGATTACTTTTACTAAAAGCGTCAACCATTTTTGCGTTACCTTCATTAGTTTCCATAAGCATATAGCCTGGTCCAGAGCTTCCACGAGCCTCAAGATTGATGACTGCACCAACATCTTTTGCCCAAGGATGCTTACTTACAAATAGCGCCGCACCATTTAAACCAATTTCTTCTGCATCTGAAAACAATATGATAATGTCATTTTTTGCTTGTTGCTTATTAAACACATGAGCGCGAACACTCTCAAGTATTGCTGCAATTCCGCTTCCGTCATCACTCGCTCCTAATGATTTAGAATGTGGTGCACTATCATAATGCGATAAAAGTAAAAGTGCTTTACCTTTTTCTGTCCCTTTAATGCGTGCTAAAATATTTCTTGAATTTACCAGAATTCCTCCATCAGAAAGTGTGAAACCGTCCTGCATTTCTGTAGAAACTCCAATTTTCTTTAGTTCATCGAACAGATAAGTTGCAACTTCAGTATGTCCGTTTGAACCAATATAGTGTGGTTTTTGAGTAATGTTTTTTACATAGGCTAATGCTCTTTGGGTTGAAAATTCATTTAAGGGTACGTTTTGTTCTTCGTTTTGGGGTACCATGACATAAAATACAGCAATCACAATGCTAAAAAGCAATGCGAGTTGAAACAGTGAGTTGGTTGGTTTTTGCATATTTGGTTAGATTTAGGTTTCTTTTTTAACTAAAACATAGCTTTCATTTTCAATTGCCATATAACCATGATCATATAAAAAATAATAGACATTTCCTGTTTTAGTGGTATAAATTGAAGTAAAGTATTCGAAATCGAAACCTTTAGAAATAAGTTTAGTTCTGCTTATTTTCGATTTTCCTTCTGGGTTAAGTTCAGATAAAATACGATAGTTTTTACGCAACTTATTATTAACGTTACGCATTAAGTTGGTACTATCTTTATTCATTTTATTATTGTAAGCATTTCTGCAGCCATCACTACAAAATTTCTTGTCTTCCCTGCCTACAAGTTTTTCACCACATTCTAAACACGCTTTCATATACTTCCAAATTCTCCGTTACTATCTAAAGCTTGTTTGATGTGTGCCAAATGATGCTCACAATGCCAATCGTATATTCCTAATCCTTCCTTAACAGAGAATAATCTTTGGTGTTGCGGATGAAAATACATCTTGTTCCATTGTTCATCAGAAAGATTTTTTAAAACATGAGCCCATTTTTCATGAACCCCATTTATGATTTTTAATGAAGCCGAAATATCATTATTTAATCCATCACACAATTCTGCCCAACGGGCTTCTTCGTAAGGCCGAATAACAGGAGCATCTTCAGTCAAGGCCAACTTAATTCTTATTAGTGCATTCATATGGCTATCGGCCAAATGATGAACAACCTGCTTTATCGACCAGCCATCCGGACGGTATCGCCAATTGAGTTGTTCTATTGTAAGTGATTGAGTAATTTTCTCTATTTCTTGAGGTAAAAATTGGATTGTAGCAATCCATTGCTGAATTTCTTCGAATGAAACATCGGGATTGAATTGAAATTTTCCTATGGGAAATTTAAGATTTTCAAGATTCATTGTTTTTTTATTTGTTTTAAAGATAATAAAATTCCTACTTACAAACGACAACAAATATTTACAATCGAAATTAAACGACTTTCTACCGAATAATTTTTGAAACGTATCTAATCTTTGCAGTGTCAAAATGAAAGACAAAACAATTTAATTAACAATAATATTTAAATTTTAAACGCCATGAATGCATTAAGAAACAAAGTACAATTAATTGGACACGTAGGACAAGAACCTGAAATCAAAATCCTTGAAGGAGGAAAAAAATTAGCAAAATTGACTTTAGCAACAAATGAAGTCTATTATAATGATAAAAAAGAAAAAGTAACCGATACACAGTGGCACAATATAACTGCATGGGGAAAAACAGCTGAAATCATAGAAAACTTTGTAAGTAAAGGAAAAGAAATCGCCTTAGAAGGAAAACTAACCTATAGAACTTGGGAAGACTCTAATGGAGAAAAAAGATATTTCACCGATTTTATTATAATATTTCTCAATTTCCTTTATTAAATAATATTAATAAAAAGTAATCTAAACCTGTCTTATCGACAGGTTTTTTTATTAAATACTTAACAATATTTATATATTTTGTTACTTTTACAAAAAAAATCAAAATGAAAAGAATTACCTACTTATCAATAATACTACTTTTTTCCACTTATGTTTTTTCCCAAAAACACAATCATAATCATGATTTTGAAAAAATGGTTGAGGCAGAAATGAAATCAGCATCAAAAAAATTGAATTTAGCAGTAAATCCAAATACATTAAACTACAATATTACTTATCATAAATTAGAATTCACCGTAGATCCAACAGTTAGAGCTATAACAGGAAAAGTAACAACTAACTACACGGCTCTTTCTAATATGAACACAATTACCTTCGATTTAACAAGTGATTTAGTAGTAAGTTCAGTGAAAGTTAACAATGTTTCTTCTACTTTTTTACAAAATACAAATAATGAATTAGTTATAAACTTACCTTCTACCCAACTTACAGGTACGTCTGCAACTGTTGAAATTATTTATTCTGGTGTTCCTGCAAACAGTGGTTTCGATTCTTTTGTGGTTGACGTCCATGGGACAAACTCTCCTATTCTTTGGACATTATCTGAACCTTATGGAGCAAGAGATTGGTGGCCTTGTAAGCAAGATTTGAATGACAAAGTAGATAACGGAATAGATGTTTACATAACAGCTCCATCCCAATACACAAGCGTTTCAAACGGCTTACAACAATCAAGGGTTATTAATGGTGCTAACGCAACAACACACTACCATCATAGCTATCCAATTCCTGCCTATCTTATTGCAATTGCTGTATCAAATTATCAAATTTATAATCAACAAGGAGGTCTTGGAACAGTTGCAAGTCCATTTTTTCCTATCGTGAATTATATTTATCCTGAAACAAGTGCAACTATGACTCCTACTTTAGGAGTAACCCCAACAATAATTAACTTTTATGAAACAATTATAGGACTATATCCTTTTAGAAATGAAAAA
>CAMLKV010000116.1 GCA_946480635.1 uncultured Flavobacterium sp. | reverse complement strand
TTCACTTTTCGCTGAAGCTTCTTGAGCCACTGCGTAATATTTATCATAAGATGCTGCTTTTACTTTAGCATAAACTGCTTCATCTTTTTTCTCTGCTTCATATTCTCTGTATGCTGGAGAACCTACAGAAGTTCTTAAGCGTTCTTGAGCTTTGATTTGGATTTTGATGGCTTCATGAGCAAATTTAATTGCTTCAACCATTTCTGCTTCTGAAATTTCTTTCATCTCGCCTTCCACCATACAAACCGAATCGGTGGAAGCACCAATCATCATGTCGATGTCTGATTGTTCTAATTGTTCTCTGCTAGGGTTGATGATTAATTTTCCGTCAACGCGACCTACGCGTACTTCAGAAATTAAGTTGTAAAAAGGAATGTCTGATACAGCAAGACAAGCAGATGCTGCTAATCCAGCTAATGCATCTGGCATTACATTGTCGTCATGAGACATTAACTGAATCATAACTTGTGTTTCAGCATGGTAATCATCTGGGAATAGTGGACGTAGTACACGGTCTACTAAACGCATTGTTAATACCTCGCTGTCGCTTGGACGTGCTTCTCTTTTAAAGAAACCTCCAGGAAAACGTCCTGCAGCAGCAAATTTTTCGCGATAATCTACTGTTAATGGTAAAAAATCTACGCCTGGGTTTGCAGTTCTTGCAGATACTGCGGTTGCTAGAAGCATTGCATCGCCCATTCTAACAACCACAGACCCGTCAGCTTGTTTGGCTAATTTTCCAGTCTCGATCGTGATGCTTCTTCCGTCACCTAAATCGATAACTTCTTGGAATACTTTTGGAATCATAAAATTTAATTCTAATTAAACAAAGGGTTTTAGTTGTGTTGTTGTGTGTTGTGTAGTTGTCTGAAACCCAATGAAAAACCAAACTTTTTCTGTATACAAATATATAAAACAAAAAGAGGCGCGCAGGCACCTCTTTTCATCTTGATTATTTTCTGATGTTTAATTCTTTGATAATCGCACGGTATCTATTGATTTCCGTATTTTTCAAGTAGTCAAGAAGACTTCTTCTTTTACCTACTAATTTCACTAACGAACGCTCAGTGTTATAATCGTGACGATTTCTTTTTAAGTGCTCAGTTAAGTGATTGATTCTGAAAGTGAATAATGCGATTTGCCCTTCAGCAGAACCAGTGTTTTCAGCTTTTCCTCCGTGTTGAGCGAAGATTTCAGCCTTTTTTTCTTTTGATAAATACATTCTAATATTATTTAAATGATTATTATGTAGATTGAGGTTTTCTCAATACGAGTGCAAAGGTAAACTTATTTTTTGAAGTTGCAAACTTTTATGTTTATATTAAAATAATTTGGCAACTTCTTGATTTACAAATTCTAAAAAACGTTCATCAGCTTCTGTAAAAGGATCAATTACATGGCTGTCAATGTCTATTTGACCAATGTTTACTCCATTTACAAATAAAGGAACTACAATTTCAGATTTTACAGTAAAACTACACGCAATATAGTTGTCTTGTGCAGAAACATCTGGTACGACAAAGTTTGCGTTTGATTCGGCTACTTGACCACAAATTCCTTTTCCAAATGGAATAACTGTATGATCTGTTTCAGCACCTACATAAGGACCTAGGTGTAATGTTTTTGCTTCGTGATTGGCAAAATAAAAACCTACCCAGTTGTAGTAACTTATGTTGTCTTGTAAAAGTTGGCAGATATTTAATAATTTCTCATCTCTACTTAAAGATGAGTTTGTTATTTCGGTAACTTTAGGTTGTAAGTCGTTAAAATTCATTTTTCAAAGTATTTTGTGCAAAAGTAACTAACCCTAATTTTAATTTTTATATAAATTTGTTAAAAAACTATTTTGAACAATTATATTCAGCAATACAAGCCTTTCTTGCTTTTTTTAGCCAAATTTTTTCTCACCTATTTGGTTTTGACAGCTGTTTATCAATTTTATCTAAGGACTTACGAAAGTGGTGATATAGATGGGATTACTTCGAATGTTTCAGAATTGTCTGAAAAATTCCTTCGATTAAGTGATGAACAGGCTAGAATGGTGAAGGATGAGGGAGGTGAATACTTTCTCGTGATTTTTAATAATAATTATGTTGGCAGAATAATTGAAGGCTGTAATGCGATTAGCGTTATTATATTGTTTGTTTCTTTTATTGTAGCTTTTTCTTCGACAGTAAAATCTACTTTATTGTATGTTTTTGAGGGAGGTCTTTTAATTTATGTGCTTAATATTTTAAGGATTGGTTTTATAATAATGATTTTGGATAAATATCCTGAGCAGGAGCATTTAATTCATGGAGTGCTATTTCCATTAATCATATATGGAATCGTTTTCTTGCTATGGTTCTTGTGGATTTATAAATTTTCAAAACATGCTTCATCAGAAATTAAATAGAAGAGCACAAATAACGTTGTTCATTTTTCTACTTGGGCTTTTGGTTTCCATAAGAGCTTTTGAAGATGATTGGTTTTATGATCCTTTTATAAATTACTTTAAAGAGGAATTCTCGCACTTGAAATATCCCAATTATAATGAAATACCTTTATTTCTGAATTGGATATTTCGATATTTATTGAATTCGATCTTTTCTTTAGCTATTATTTATGTTATTTTTCAAGAGGTTCGAATGGTTAAATTTTCGGCATTTCTTTTAACTCTATTCTTGATTTTTTTGTTATTAGGAATGTTTATTCTACTTCATTATTTCGATGAAGAGAAAAAAATGATTCTTTTTTATGTGAGAAGATTTTTAATTCAACCGTTGTTTTTACTACTTTTTATTCCAGCCTTTTATTACCAAAAGAAAACTTTATAAATATTTTCTTAACTTTATAGAAGTTAGTCTAGTGTAAGGTGAAAATTGTAAAGCATTCTGGGGATATTGTAAATTTTGAAAAATCCAAGCTTGAGAAATCTTTGCTCAAATCTGGAGCAAATCAAAATATAGTCGAAAATGTACTGAAACAAATTGATGGGAAGCTTTATGATGGTATTACCACTAAAAAAATCTACAAAATTGCTTTTGATTTATTAAAAAAAGAATCAAATGTAAATGCAGCAAGGTATAATTTAAGGGCTTCTTTAGAATTGCTTGGACCAGCCGGATTTTATTTCGAAAAATATATTTCCTATTTGTTTAGGGAAGAAGGCTACACAACGCTGGTAAATTTAAATTTGGAAGGGAAATGTGTATCTCATGAAGTTGATTTAGTTATTCAAAAAGGGAACGAAGTTAAAATGATTGAATGTAAGTTTCATTCCAATCGTGATATTGTTTCTGATGTGAAAGTACCCATGTATATTCTTTCTCGGTTTAATGATTTGAAAAGTAAAGAATATGTAATTTTTGATCAGCCAACATATATAAATAATTGTCTTATTGCAACAAATAATAGATTCTCTGACGATGCCATAAAATTTGCTGTTTGTTCAGGTCTTGAGTTGTTGAGCTGGGATTTTCCCAAAGGAAATAATCTTCGGAATAAAATTGAAAACACTCATTTGTATCCAATAACGTGCTTAACAACGCTTTCATTGGCTGAAAAAGAGCAATTACTCATGCTTGATATTATAGTTGCAAATCAATTGAAAGAAGATTCCGAAAGTTTGTCATTTATAGGTTTAAGTCAAAATAGAATTAAAAATATTTGTAAAGAAGTTTCTGAATTGTGCATTTAAAAAAATATTTATGAAAATACAGTTTTTTGGAGGTGTTGGGACTGTTACTGGTTCTAAAACATTAATCGAATCTAACGGCATCCGAATTCTAATAGATTGCGGATTATTTCAGGGGAATAAAGAAACCAGACAACTCAACTGGGAACCACTGGAAGTATTACCGTCAACAATTGATTATGTTTTACTTACTCATGGTCATTTGGACCATTGTGGTTGGTTGCCTCGATTGGTGAATCAAGGTTTTGAAGGAAAAATTTACTGCACAAGTCCTACAAAAGATATTTCGAAATTGATTTTGTTAGATTCTGCTAAGATTCAAGAAGAAGAAGCTGAAAAAGCAAATAAAGAACATTATTCAAAGCACAACCCAGCTGAGCCTTTATATACGGTTGAGCAAGCAGAACGTGTTTTGCCATTTTTAAAAGTTATTTCATTAGATAAAGAATTTGATTTAGATGCCGAAATTTCGGCAAGATATTTTTATGCGGGTCACATTTTAGGAGCATGTTCAATCGAATTGAAACTAGAAGGGAAAATATTGGTTTTTTCGGGAGATATTGGTCGAGATAATGATGATTTACTTTTTGAACCGATAAAACCTAAAAAAGCTGATTATGTTTTTTTAGAAAGCACTTATGGGGATCGTTTGCATCCAGATAATAATCCAATGGAGGATTTAGAAAGATGTATTAATGAAACTTTTGCCAGAGGGGGAAACGTTATTATACCAAGTTTTGCTGTTGAAAGAGCTCAGGCCATAATGTATCTAATTTGGAAGTTGAAAAAAGAAGGGCGAATACCAGAAATGCCCTATATTATTGATACCCCTATGGGAATTAAAGTTATTGATTTGTTTACAGAGAATCACTCTTGGCACAAACTTAAATTAAATGAATGTGAGGCCATGTGTGATATGTTTCAACTTATAACCAGCTTCGAAGAAACAATAGAGACTATTTATGATGAACAACCAAAAGTAGTAATTGCAGCAAGCGGAATGGTGACAGGAGGTAGAGTTTTAAGTTATTTGGAAAGGTATATTATTGATTCTAAAAATACAGTTATTATCGTTGGTTATCAAGCCGAAGGTACTCGTGGGCGGAAACTACTTGAAGGGGCGGATGAGATTAAAATGTATGGGAATTATTATCCGGTAAATGCAAAAATAGTAGAAATAGAAGGGCTTTCTGCTCATGGTGATCAAGAAGATTTGTTACAATGGCTATCTGAATTAGAAGAAAAACCTAAAAACATTTTTTTGGTTCACGGAGAAACAAAAGCATTTGTTGAATTGAAATCACAAATTGAATCTAGATACCAAATACTCTGTGAAATTCCTTTCCTAAAACAAGTTGTAGAAATCAATTAACAAGATTTTATCATTCGTTTTGTAAAAAATGTATAATTTTGGTGCTTGTTAGCACTATGAAAATAAAAGCAAACATAGCATTTCTTTTATCATTCCTTATCTTGGTTTCCAATGTAGGAATGGCTTTTAATGTGCATTATTGTGAAGGCAAAATTTCGGGAGTATCATTCAATTACAAAACTGAAGAGCTTTGCGTTGAAGAAAAACCTTGTGTAGTCGAAAAATCATGTTGTGCTAAACAAGAGACTCATGATGAGTGTTGTAAAAATGACAAAGTAGACATCAAAAAGACTACTTCCGATAATGTTTTAGTTAAAAATTTTCAGTTAGATTTAGCATCATTTATTCCTGCTCAGGAATATAATTTTTCTCAATTTGTTGTATTAAAAGAGTTTGTACAAAAAAGCGAAAATCCTTCGTTTTATTGTGATACTAATGCGCCGCCTTTATACAAACTTTATTCACAGTATATTTTCTACGCCTAATTTATTTGTTACTGCAATTAGTTCAAAAGGACATTTGCAACAGAAAATCATTTCTAACAAATAAATTAAATACAATGAAAAATGGAATCATGTTTTTTGTTGTTTTCCTTTCAGTTAATGCTTTTGCACAGGTACAGGATACGCTACAAACCGTTAAAGTAGAAGCAAAAAGAGAGAAAGTACAAAAATCATTACTTAAAGCAACAAATACCACAGTTTTAACAAGCAAAGAACTCTTAAAAGCCGCTTGTTGTAATTTGGCCGAAAGTTTTGAAACAAATCCATCAATAGATGTGAATTTTTCAGATGCTTTAACTGGAGCCAAACAAATAAAAATGTTAGGACTTACAAGTCCATACTTACTAATTGCTGAAGAAAATATTCCTTCGGTTAGAGGAGCTTCTCAGGCCTTCGGATTGTCTTTTACACCCGGAACTTGGGTAGAAAGTATTCAAATTACAAAAGGAGCGGGGAGTGTTATTAATGGCTACGAAAGTATTTCGGGACAAATTAATACTGAGCTTCTAAAACCTCTTAAAGAAATTCCTTTTTATCTTAATGTTTACGGTTCTACCGATTCGCGTTTCGAAGTAAATACTCATGTTACTCAAAAATTAAGTGATAAATGGGCGACAAGTTTGTTACTTCATGGAAATATGCGTGTGTCTAAAAATGACATGAATAATGATGGATTTCTTGATAATCCTTTAGGAAACCAAATCAATGTAATGAATCGTTGGCAGTATGCTAACCCTGAAAAAGGTTGGGTAAGCTTTTTTAATTTCAGATATATGAAAGATGAAAAGCAAACCGGTCAATTGGATTTTGATCCTAATAAACATAAGTCGTCAACCACGTATTGGGGATCTGAAATAAATTCTGAACGTTTCGATTTTTCATCAAAAATAGGATATGTTTGGGCAGATATGCCATATCAGAGCATAGGTTTTCAAAATGCTTTCACATCGCACGAACAAGATTCGTACTTTGGATTGCGAACCTATGACATCAAACAAAAAAGCTTTTATTCTAATTTGATTTTCAATTCGATTATCAATAACACTATGAACAAATTTGCAACAGGTTTAAATTTTACTTCAGATGTTTACCAAGAGTTTGTTGATGTTAAAGATGTAAGCAGAAGAGATAATTCTCTTGGAGCTTTTTTTGAATATACTTATGATAATGCAGATAATTTCAGTTTTATTTTAGGTGGGCGTGTTGATTATCATAATCGATTAGGGGTTTTTATGACACCACGTTTACACGCTCGTTATAATCCT
>CAMLKV010000115.1 GCA_946480635.1 uncultured Flavobacterium sp. | reverse complement strand
TTTTAAACCCCGATTCTTTCGGGGTTTTTATTTGAATGAAAATTCTATAACAAATAGGAAACATGATGTAAGACAGTTTTTGCAATAAAAAGGCAACTTTGATTATAACCTAAATAAAAGCCAAAATGAAAACTATAAGTCTAATTATTATCAAAGTAATAAAATCATTTTTTGGAGCGTTTTGTAACGATTTGGTTTTATTTGCAGGGCATCATAATTATTTTGAAATGTTTTTGATTGCCTTTTGCGTCGAATTGAAAAGCACAATTTTCAATTAAAAATTTATATATTTAAAAAATAAACTCACAGCAAACTATGAAAGCTTTTTTAAAATTCGATTTCAATGTTTTAACTAAGAAGTTATTGGAAGAAAAACTAACTTCTTTTGGAGTAAAATTTTCGGTAACAGGTTTTGGAGAAATTGAATTTTTAGAAACCATTCCCGAAAATAAGATAGAAGAAATAACTTCTGTATTTAATAGCTATGGAATTGATATTATTGAAAATCAAAAAACGGTTTTGGTTCAAAAAATAAAGGATACAATTGTCGAAATGGTTTTCAAAGAAGATGCTCCAAACGTGAAAGCTTCGGTTTATCTAGCAGAGAAGTTAAATCACAGTTATGGGTATTTATCTAATCTTTTTTCGGAAGTGACATATACATCGATTGAAAATTTTATAATTCTTCAAAAAATAGAATATGCAAAACAGCTTATCGTAAATGACAAGTTGAGTTTAACTGAAATTGCATTCAAACTTAACTATTCGAGTGTGGCGCATTTGAGCACACAATTTAAAAACACAACTGGAATAACTCCATCGCAATTTCAACGAATTATTTTGAAAAGACGAGAAATAGCCAATACCAAATAAAATATGGAAAAGGAATATATACATATCATCTTAGCTGATGACGATGAAGATGACAGATTATTTTTTACCGATGCTTTTAACGAACTAAAAATGAGCACAAAAGTACAAACCTACAATGATGGAGTTGCTCTCATGGAATATTTAAATAAAGACGAAGCTATTTTACCAAACGTTTTATTTTTAGATTTGAATATGCCTCGAAAAAACGGAATTGAGTGTCTACAAGAAATTAAATCGAATGACAAATTTAGGGATATTGCCATTGCTATCTACTCAACATCTTCTTCCGAGGAACATATTGAAGAAACTTTTGTACTAGGTGCTAATGTGTATATAAAAAAACCGAATGATTTTAATACACTAAAAAAAGTTCTATCTGATGTTATTACTATAAACTGGCAATATCACACATCAGGTCTTAATAAAGATAACTTTTTACTACGCATGTAAAATGAACATTATATCCTTTTATAAATCACCTCTTTTTTTACGAATTGTCTTTGTTTTATCAATTGCAATTATTTTTTTCATTGGAGCTGTTACTTTTAAGCATATCAATGCTCTTTCAGCTTCTTCAAATAGGGTTCTAAACACATATAATGTGGCTGTTGAACTCGAAAAAATGTACACATACATTAACGACCTTGAAACAGCCAAAAGAGACTACATCGCTTCAAACGATCAAACAATAAAATTTTCTATAAAAATTCATCAAAAGGAAATAGAAAAAGCATTACTTAAAGTTGAAAAAATAACACAGGATAATAAGACACAACAAGAATACATAAAAATTTTAAGAGGTTTAATAAATCATAAATATCATATTGTCAACACCATTCTTGCAAAAGATTATTCTAATGGAGTGTTGGGAAGTACTGAACTAAACAATGACTTCTTATCAGGAAAAAAAGTAATGTATGACATTCGCAAAGTAATCAATAAAATGATTGCCGTAGAAGAAAGTTTACTACTAAAAAGAAATAGCATTTATCAAAACAATCAAAAAACTACCCCTTTATACATTTATTTAACATTACTTGTTACACTTGGATTACTTGTACTTTCGTATGTAAAAATGAATAAAGATTTAAACAATATAAAATCGTACAACAATGAATTAATAGTAGCAAACGAATCAAGCAATCTTTCTGAAATTATTGGAAATTATGGCACTTGGCAACTTAATTTAGAAACAGAAGAATATACTTTTTCAGATAATGAATACCGCCTTTTAGGATATGAACCTAACGCTTTTAAAGCTAATCTTGAGGATTTCATGAAGCATATTCATCCTGATGATTATGAAAAGGTTAGAGAAGTTACAAGTAAAATGGTTCACCAGGAAGTTTTACCTTCATTTACCTATAGAATTTACAAAACTGATGGAGAGCTCCGTAATTTTAGAGCATCTGGAAGAGTGGTAACCAATAAATCTAATGAAAGAATTTTAATTGGCACTACAACTGACGTTACAGAAGAAATTATTGCTAACCATGAAATGGAAGAGCGTAATAGAATACTGGAATCAAACAATAAAGAATTACAAGCTTTCAACTATGTTGCTAGTCACGATTTACAGGAACCTCTAAGAAAAATCGAAACCTTTATTTCGAGATTAGTTGATAAAGATTTTATTAATTTGTCAGAATCAGGACAACAATACCTTACCAGAATAAAAGCATCAGCAGGAAGAATGCGAATTTTGATAGACGATTTACTTCAGTTTTCAAGAACAACAAGAGCTGAACAGGTTTTCGTTAAATCAGACTTAAATGAATTATTAGAAAACGCTAAGCAAGAGCAAGCTCAACTTATTGAAGAAAAGAAAGCGATAATTAATAGCGATAATTTACCTGAATTAGAGGTTGTACCGTTTCAGATACAGCAATTATTCAATAATTTAATCAACAACTCTATTAAATACGGCAAAGAAAATGTTCCTCCAATAATAAACATATCTGTTTTAGAAACTGAAGTAGAAAAAGAAGGAAAATTTTTGCCTAATGGTCATAGCAAATTTTACAAAATAATTTTCTCAGACAACGGAATAGGTTTTGAACAAGAGTATGCCGATAAAATATTCACGTTATTCACAAGACTTCACAATAAAGATGAATATGCTGGCACTGGAATAGGTTTGGCTATTTGTAAAAAAATCATCGAAAATCATAAAGGGCATATTTTTGCAGAAGGAGAAACAAATAAAGGAAGTACATTTATCATTTATCTTCCCAAAGAAACTTAAAAGCAAAAGGTCATACTAAGTATGGCCTTTTTTATTATTTCTACTCTTAAATGGAAATTCTATAACATTTAAAAAAATTGTTATAACACATACCTCTTTATGTGGTTGCATCTTTGTAATGTAATCATTTGATAATGCTTACCTATTTGTATAAACATAAATTTTAGAAATCATGCAAAATCTACTTTACATCGCCGCGATAGTTTGTATCATACTATGGGCATTAGGATATTTTGTTTACAGTTTAGGCAGTCTCGTACATGTTTTATTACTCATCGCAGTAATAGCTGTTTTGCTAAGAATAATAAAAGGAAAACCAATATAAATTTTAAAAATTAAAGATTATGAAAACAGACAAAGTAGTATTAGGAATTTTAGGAGCAGCAGCAGTTGGAGCAGCATTAGGAATATTATTTGCTCCAGACAAAGGAAGTGTAACTAGAAAAAAAATCGCTTCAAAAGGGAAAGATTTAAAAGATTCATTAAAAACAAATCTTAATAGTTTATCCGAAAAAGCCAATGAAGTGTATTCTTCTTTAAAAGGTGAAGTAAAAGAAGCCAAAGAAGACTTAGATCACGAAATAGCCAATCTGAAAAGCATCAATAAATCTATTATGTAACACTTAAAAGCAAACAAAATGGACAATCAATCAGCAAATACAAACTCTCTTTTTGATAAAATTGAGAATTATACGAAAACAAGTATAACCTTGTTCAAATTGAGTTCAGTCGAAAAATCGGCCGATGTAGTTTCATCGTTAATATCCCGAATTACCATTATTGTAATTGCTTCACTGTTCATTTTGTTTGCTAATATTGGTTTAGCCTTTTGGATTGGAAAGTCGTTGGGAGAATACTTTTTAGGTTTTTTTATTGTGTCTGGTTTTTATATCATTTTACTAGCAATTGTATTTATTTTCAGAAATAAAATGATTAAAAAACCAATAAGCGATATGATGATTAAGAAAATGATTCATGAAGCCGAAATAGAAAGCATCATACAAAACAATTAAAAACGAATTGACATGAAAAATGATAATCTTTCAACGAAACTCAAATCTGCCATTTCAATTCTAGAAGAGAAACAAGCAATTGAATTTAACGAATTAAAAGCAGAATGTGGGGCAGTACTTAATGAATTTAAGCCTTTAAACATGATGGGACAGGTTTCGAAATTTATAACCTCTGAACCTAACTTAAAAAATGGCATTTTAAACTCAATTATTAGTTTAGGCGTAGGATATGTATCTCAAAAATTCATTCCTAAAAAAGTAAATTCTTTTTTGAGTAAAATAGCGCATTTTGCCTCAAATTTAAAACTAGCATAAAACATATTTAACCATTAAATTACAGATTATGAAAGCAATTAAATTATTTGCTGCATTTACAATACTTGTTTTTGTAGCCACATCGTGTAAGAATGAGAACGAACTAAAAGCCGAGAAAAATGTCAATCAATATGTATCTTATGTAGACTCAATTATTAAAATTGAGCCAGAAGTTGCAGCCGAAGATTGGGTAGATATTGAAGCCAGTGCAGAGTTCAAAAAATCGGAAGCCTTAGAATCTCTTGATGCAATTGATCAAAGAGAAGCTCTAGATGATAAATTAGAATCAAGTTCTAAAAAGTTTGATGTATATAAAGAAGGTGTTGAATCTAAAATGGAAGTAGCTAGTGGGACTGAAACTCAAACCACTGTTCAAGGCACTCCATTAAGTAAAAGTCTTTTTGGAATTGTAATTGGCAAAGACCTCAACTTCAATTGGGTGAATAAAGATAACATTCTTCAGGTATATAAAAATTTTGTAAATACTGTTTCAGCCAATAAAAAGACATATTCGCGTGAGGATTGGGACGAAATTAAATTACTTTACGAAGCATTAGACACTCGTAAAAATACAGTCGAAAAAGAAGGTCTTTCAAGCAAAGACAATTTAAAAATTGCTGCTTTAAAAACAGAATTTGGCCCTATGTTTAAACTTAACAGAATGGGAGCAAAATCTGAAGAAAATGCCGATGCAAAAAGTTAATAATAAAAAAAGACCAGCCATTACAGCTGGTCTTTTCAACTTTAATTTATTTACTTGATTAACTTAACTTCTACTCTTCTGTTTTGTGCTTTACCAACTTTTGTTTTATTACTTGCAATTGGTTTGGTTTCACCATATCCAACTGATGTTAGACGACTAGCATCTACTCCATTTTCTATCAAATAATTTTTAACCGCAGCTGCTCTGTCTTCAGATAATTTTTGATTTAAAGTATCTTTTCCATCACTGTCTGTGTGCCCTTCGATTGAGAATTTAGAAGAAGGATATTCTTTCAAAATTGCAACCATTGCCTGTAATACAGGATATGTTTGTTGCTGGAATGTAGCTTTGCTGGTATCAAACAAAATGGTCTTTGCGTAATCATTCAGCTTTTTGATTACCTCATCAGTTACCTCAGGACAACCATTATTTTTTACAGTCCCTTTTAAATCAGGACACTTATCGTCTTTGTCTATTACAGTATCTCCGTCTTTATCAGGCCAAGGACAACCTTTGTTTTCTTTTGGACCTGGTTTATCAGAACATTTATCATCTTTATCTAAAATTCCGTCTTTATCAGAATCTACCCAAGGACAGCCTCTGTTATCTTTTTCTCCAGGCTCATTTGGACAATGATCTTCTTTATCAATAATTCCGTCTTTGTCAGAATCTTTATATGGACACCCTCTATTATCTATTGGCCCTGCAACATCTGGACAAATATCTTCTTTATCAACAACTCCGTCTCCATCTTTATCGTTTACTTTAGGCACTCTTTTACCTCCATAAATAGGCACTCTTAAACCTGCGTAAATATCAGCCCCTTTTGAATCATCGTTAAATAAATTTGTTATAATAGAACCTGATCCTAAAAATAATGGTCCTGCTCTAAAACCAAAACCAGCTTGAAAATCTCTGTATTCAGAATAATTTACAGGCAAAAAGACACCTATCCATTTAGACTCATAACGTGGTGTAAGAGTAACTGTTGTAGGGTTAAAATTTGTATTTAATCCGTCTTTTGCAGTTAGACCTATATCACCATTAAGATTTAAGTAAAATTTGTTATAAATGTTCCAATCTATGTTAGCATGTAAGGCGGTAGGTAAGACCGATTTTACCGATTTTTCTTGTGTAGGTGCTAAAGTAGCAAACATAGCTAAAATTTCTTCATAATCCTTCCCCTCTAGTTCGATGGCATTAACAGTTTTATTAAGAACATATCTTTTTAAAGTATCATTTTTAAATTTAAGAGAACCTAAATCAGTAACAGATAATCCAAATTTAAGTTTGTATCTATTGGCATTATTAGCTTTTATAGCATCTTCTGGTCTCCATTCATAAATCAAACCTAAATCTGCAGCAAAACCTCTTGACGTAGAATTAAAATCAAAATCTTTTGCTGATTCTTCAAAATCATTAGTACCTCCATAAATTACTTCACCACTTACAGTGACTTCATTGTTCCCCGGTGTTGGAATTCCTAAAATTGGAGCATTTGCATCATAAACGATTGACAAATTTTTCCCTTGAGAATATGTATTTGCCAATCCTTGCAAATATTTAGCCGTTAAACCTGCTTTTAAAAAATGTTGTCCTTTATCGAGTAAAATTGTACCATAAGTAAGCCCTACTTCTGCCCAACTATTACCTGTCATATTATAATTACCTTCATTTATCGAATAATCAACATCTCC
>CAMLKV010000114.1 GCA_946480635.1 uncultured Flavobacterium sp. | reverse complement strand
TTTTATGGTGGTGTCCACCAGAGCGAATGGTTTTGTTTCCTGAAGAATTTAAACCTTCAAAAAGCATGCGGAATGTCATTAATAAAGGCATTTACTCAGTTACTTTTAATAAAGCCTTTAGAGAGGTAATGATCAATTGCCAACAAATATATCGCCCAGGGCAATACGGAACTTGGATTAATGAAGAAATGATTGATGCTTATACTTTTTTGCATGAAATTGGGAAAGCAATGTCAGTTGAAGTGTGGTTTCAAGAAAAATTAGTTGGTGGTTTGTATGGGGTTGATATGGATCATATTTTTTGTGGCGAAAGCATGTTTTCCCATATGAGTAATGCATCAAAAGTAGCTTTCATAGCTTTAGTAGCTTATTTAAAAAAGAACAATTATAAACTGTTGGATTGCCAAATTTACAATAATCATCTTGCTAGTTTAGGTTGTCGTGAAATTCCAAGAGAAGAGTTTTTGGATATTTTGAAGAAGAAATCTTAAGAAGATAGCTTTGGTAAGGTTTTAATATATAATTCTTCTACTTTTTTTCTTGCCCAATCTGTCTTTCTCAAAAAGGTTAAACTTGATTTTATAGATGGATTACTTTTAAAACAGTTAATAGGAATCAGTTCTTCTAAAGTGTCAAACCCGTAATAATCTACAAGAGTTTCGACGATTGTTTTTAAAGTAACGCCATGTAACGGATCTTTACTCATTTTTTAATTTATTTAACAGGTTTTCTTCTTCTCAATTTTCTTTTGGTAAAATTATAATAAAATATCAGGTTATCCATTGCTAAAGCTATTGCAATCAAAATGGCGGCAGCAAGCAGTGCTTTCAAACCAATTTGATAAAACAACAAGGTGCCCGAAATACAACCCGTGAAAAAGAAGAATACGATAGAAAGTTTCAAAAAGATGTTCTTTTTTAGTTTGAGGGCATTCGGATGATTTTTGTAAAAAAAGAATTGTGAAATTTCAATTCCTAAGTCGGTGAAAAGTCCGGTTAAATGGGTCGTTCTGACCGTTGATTGTGATATTTGAGTTACCAAAGCATTTTGCAACCCCATTGAAAACAAAAGTAGGTAGGCGATTTGATTTGTATCTACTGTATCTGTGAAACCCCAATAGTCCCAAAGACCTACAAATACAAGCAGGGATAATTCCAATAACATAGGGGTTGTATGTAAATATTTCTTTTTTTTGATGGCAGCCATTTCAATAATGAAATTGGAAACAAAAGCACCTAAAAAGAAAAAGAGAATATAAAGGAGAAATGGAATGGCTTTGGCATATTTTCCAGTAATGAATTCTTCTGCAAAATAGGCAAAATGACCAGTCACATTTGTGGTGAGAGTTCCAATAGCTAAAACCCCTATACTGTTTACTATTCCAGCAATTAAAGACAGATTAGATGCTAATCGGAGATTATGTTTGAATGTTCTGTTTTTACCTTGGTGTTTAAACATTGGAAAAAGAAGAATTTACTCATTTCTTATAATTCATAAATGTAATTAAAATTTCAACTTGTTGAATTGCCAGTTCAAGGTATTAAAAAGTAACAATTCATTCTCTAATGTTGGTAAATCCATAATCAATTTCAATGTTTCCTGCGCCATCATTGTTCCAATAATTCCAGGTAATGTGCCTAATACACCATTTAAACTACAATTTGGGACATCTTCAGGATTGGGAGGCAGTGGAAATATATCCCGAAGGTTTTTGGAACCTTTATGGTTAAAAACAGCCATTTGCCCTTCAAATTTTAAAATGCTTCCATAAATTAAAGGTTTGCCTAGTTTTACACAGGTATCATTAACCAAATAACGAGTCGTGAAATTATCACATCCATCCACAATCAAATCAAATTGCGATAAAATTCTTTCGGCATTTTCGGGACTTAATTTTTCTTCAAAAATCGGATAATCCACTTTCGAATTTAAACTTTCCAATGCTGATTTGGCTGAAATGACTTTTGGAGTTCCAACCACATTTTCAGTATATAAAATCTGCCGGTGCAGATTGTACATTTCCACTTGGTCAAAATCAACTATTCCAACCGTGCCAACTCCTGAAGCGGCTAAATACTGTAAAATTGGACAACCTAATCCACCAGCTCCAATAACCAAAACCTTGGCATTTTTTAGTTTTAATTGGCCAGTTTCGCCTATTTCAGGCAAAAGCATTGATTTTCCATAACGTAAAATATCAGATATAGTAAGCATTAATTGTTTTTGGTATTTATAACATATAACTTTTGTCCCAGTCTTTCCAAACGGGCTCATAACCTCTTTGAGTTATAACTTTCGCAATTTCAAAGGCAGAACGTTCATCGCTGGTTTCAAATTGTTCCAAAGACTGCGGATCGACAGCATAACCGCCTGGATTGGTTTTGGAACCTGCACTTATCGATGTCACTCCAATAGGAATAATGTTGTCACGGAATTTTTCATTTTCCCTTGTTGATATTGAAATCTCTAAATCCTCATTCCACAAACGGTAAGCACAAATCAATTGGAGTAAATCACGATCTTCCATGATGAAATTCGGTTCGATGATACCTTCAGCAGGCCGTAAACGCGGAAATGAAACTGAATATTTACTTTGCCAATACGTTTTCTGTAGGTAATCTAAATGTAATGCATTGAAAAAACTATCGGTACGCCAGTCTTCCAAACCTAACAAAACGCCTAGGCCAATTTTGTGAATACCAGCTTTTCCAATCCTGTCTGGGGTTTCCAAACGATAGTCAAAGTTGGATTTTTTCCCTTTTGGATGGTATTGTTTGTATACTTCTCGGTGATACGTTTCTTGATATACTAAAACAGTATGAACACCAGCTTGATGTAATTGTTCATATTCTTCCTGTGAAAGAGGTTGAACTTCCACTGAAATATTGGCAAAATCATTTTTAATTTGGGCAACAGCGTTCAGAAAGTAGTTGATGTTTACAGTATAATTGGCTTCTCCTGTAACTAATAAAACATGATTAAATCCGACTTTTTTTAGTTCAGCCACTTCCAATTCGATTTCTTTATCGGTAAGGGTTTTTCTTTTGATTTTGTTATCCAGACTGAATCCGCAATAAGTACAGATGTTCTGGCATTCATTGCTTAAATACATGGGTGCATACATCTGTATCGTTTTCCCGAAGCGTTTTTTGGTCAAGTGATGACTCATCTGGGCCATTTCTTCCAAATACGGTTGTGCAGCAGGCGAAATCATTGCTATGAAATCATTCAGATTTCGTTTTTTTTTGGTCAAGGCCAATTCGACTTCTTTTGTTGTTGTATTGTAAATTAAGGTTTGTATCTCATCCCAATCGTATTTTTCAAAAACCGATGCAAAAGTATTCATGACTAGTCTTTTAAAAAGGCTGTTAGCGGACTTGATGCAATTGCTTTATTTACAGTTTGTGCCAATTGTGCATCATAGGCTTTTCTTCCTGAAATTACAGCTGCTGCAAAAGCTTCGGCCATTAATTTAGGGTTTCCGGCAACGGCAATGGCAGTATTAACTAAAACGGCATCGGCACCCATTTCCATAGCCCTAGCTGCATGTGATGGCGCACCAATTCCCGCATCTACAATTACAGGTACTTTACTTTGCTCAATGATAATCTCCAAGAAATCTTCGGTTTTTAAGCCTTTGTTACTTCCAATTGGGGAACCTAATGGCATTACAGCAGCAGTTCCTACTTCCTCCAAGCGTTTGCACAATACTGGATCAGCATGAATGTAAGGTAAAATAATAAACCCGAGTTTAGCCAATTCTTCAGTCGCTTTCAAGGTTTCAATAGGGTCAGGCAGAAGATACTTAGGGTCGGGATGTATTTCTAGTTTGAGCCAATTGGTTTCCAAGGCTTCACGGGCTAATTGTGCCGCAAAAACAGCTTCTTTGGCATTGCGTGCTCCCGAAGTATTTGGTAATAAATTGATATGAGGATGATTAATGTGTGATAAAATGGCATCAGTTTCGGTTTCTAAGTCAACGCGTTTTAGAGCGACAGTGACTAATTCGCTTCCCGAAGCCAGAATTGCTTCTTCCATTTTCATGTTGGAACCAAATTTTCCTGTGCCCAGAAAAAGTCGGGAATTGAATTCTTTATCAGCTATTTTAAGAATTGACATATAAGGTTGAGTTTAGTTGTGAGTAGTTATTTTCTTGAAATTCATTGGTAATTAAACTAGAAACGGCAATACCATGAATTCCTGTTTTCATAAGATGTTCGACATCTTCAAGTTGAATTCCTCCAATAGCATATATTGGAATTTGAATTCCATCTTTTTTTAGTTTAGATAATATGTTTTGATATCCTTCGAGACCAAGTAGCGGACTTAAGTTTTGTTTGGTAGTTGTGAATTTATAGGGGCCAAGACCAATGTAATCACAATTTTCTTCAAAGCGTTGTAAAATATGTTCATACGTATTGGCAGTCCCTCCAATAATCTTGAATTCGTCTAAAAGTAATCTGGCCTCCTTGATACTCATATCGGTTAATCCAAGATGAACTCCGTCAGCGTCAACTTCTTGACATAAATATGGATTGTCGTTAATTATAAACGTAGCGGAATAGGTATCACAAAGTAATTTTGAAGCTTCGGCTAAGTCACGTAATTGTTCTTTATTGTTGGTTTTAAATCGTAATTGTATCCAATCACAACCTGTGTCTAAAGCATGATGAATGTTTCTAATTTGACTATAAATAGTTTCTCCTTGCGAAATGTATTGTAATTTGCTAAACATAATGGTACCCTAATTTTGTGTTGTTTGTGTTTAAATAATGTTCAATGTAAAGCTTTGCTTCTTGGCAAGATTTGGGTAAATCGTGATTTAGTGCAAGATTGGCGGTTATCGCCGAGGATAAGACACAGCCCGAACCGTGTTTCTCCATTACGTTAATTGTATTTGGTGTTAGTATAATTTGTTCTTCAGATGTATATAAATAATCAGTTCCAATAGATTCCTGATTATGTCCGCCTTTGAGTAAAAGAGCACAGTGCTTTGAAAGCATTTTGGCAATATGTTTTGCAGATGTTTTTTGTGGAAGAAGTTTTAGAATTTCTACATAATTAGGTGTAATTAAGTCAATTTTTTCTAAAATGTGTATTAATTCCGATTGATTTTCGATAATTGCAAATTCAAAATCTGTACTTGATTTTAAAACGGTATCCCAAACGATTTTAACTTCAGCCGAATGTTTTCGGATTTCTTCAACAATACTTTTTAAGTAATCTAATGAAGGAACAATTGCAATTTTGACCGCTTTTATATCATATGCTTTAAATAGTTTTTCGATTGAATTAAGGACAAAATTCAAATCTGTCCATTGAATAGTGTGAAAAGAATCTTCAGTTTGAATAGTATTGGCAGTAATAATGCTTAAACCATATACCTGATGTTGCTCAAATGTTTTGATATCAGCCAAAACACCGGCACCTGCAGAAGGATCAAATCCTGCAATACTTAAAACAAATGGACGGCTTGCTGACATAGTTTAAAATTTTCTAACGGATTAGTACTGTTCCAAATGCTTCCTAAAAGCGCCACTTCATCAAACCCTTTTTGAAGAGTATCTGAAATGTTTTTTGTAGAAATTCCACCCAAAGCCACCAATTTTGTATTGAAATTGGTTCGCTCTTTTATCGATCCCAAAAGATTCTGTTCAGAATGGTAACCTTGTTTTGAAATGCTTGGATAGACCGGACTCAAAAAAGCATAGTCATAGTTATTTTCTAAAGCATTGAATTCAATTACGGAATGTGTTGAGGTTGAAAATATGAAATTCGTATTTTCATTTCTAGTTTTTGGATTGTGCAAACGGTTTATTCCGAATGAATTGGACAAATGATGATAGTTGTGCAATACTAATCGATTTCTGAAATCACTTTCAATGGCTGTCAGGAACGAAGCCATTTCCGCTTCCGAATAATTAGGTTTGCGCACATGTAATAACTCCAATCCATGTTCAAAAAGCGAATGGATGATGTTTATTTCATTAATAACAGCCGCTGAATTTGTGATGACAATCATTTTAAAATTTTGATGAAAGATGATAGACGGATAGATAATGGACTAATTCTGGTTGTCTATAAGCTCTTAGTTTCTCATCTATCTGTCTTTTATCTCTGAGTTTATTTAAACATAAATTTCTTTTCCGTTTTCTATGAATTCTTTCGATTTTGTTTTCATGCCTTCTTCTGCGGCAGCAACATCACGGATTTCCTGTGAGATTTTCATCGAACAGAATTTTGGTCCACACATCGAACAGAAATGAGCTACTTTGGCACCATCTGCAGGCAATGTTTCATCATGGAATTCTCTAGCTGTATCCGGATCTAAAGCCAAATTAAACTGGTCTTCCCAACGAAATTCGAAGCGGGCTTTACTCAATGCATTGTCACGGTATTGTGCTCCCGGATGACCTTTGGCCAAATCGGCGGCATGTGCAGCAATTTTATAGGTGATAACACCGTCTTTCACGTCTTTTTTGTTCGGTAGGCCTAAATGTTCTTTCGGGGTTACATAACATAACATGGCAGTGCCGTACCAACCAATCATCGCTGCACCAATGGCTGAGGTAATATGGTCATAACCCGGTGCGATATCTGTAGTTAAAGGGCCTAAGGTATAAAATGGCGCTTCAGCACAATGTTCTAACTGTTTGTCCATGTTTTCCTTGATCATATGCATTGGCACGTGGCCAGGTCCTTCAATAAATACCTGAACATCATGTTTCCAGGCAATTTTTGTCAATTCGCCTAAGGTTTCTAATTCGGCAAACTGAGCAGCATCATTGGCATCTGCAATAGAACCCGGACGCAAACCATCTCCAAGAGAAAAAGCCACATCGTATTGTTTCATGATTTCGCAGATTTCCTCAAAATGAGTGTACAAAAAGTTTT